>DASRRF010000218.1:0-3405 GCA_035695905.1 Micromonosporaceae bacterium
GCGACATCGGCGCCAGCACCAGGCCGGCCTGCAGGGCAGTCAGCGAGAGTACGGACTGCAGGAAGATAACCAGCGGCAGGAACAGGCCGAGCATGCCGAACGAGATGGCCGCGACCACACCGCTCATCAAGGCGAAGTTGCGATCGGCGAACATGCTGAACGGGATGAGTGGCTCGCGGTCGCGCTGTGCGTACTGCTGCCAAAGAAACAGCCCGAACACCGCGACGCCCGCCGCGACAATGACCGGGATGGTGATCGGGCCGATCACCCTGCCCCAGCTGTGCGACGGGCCCTCGATGAGCCCGTAGCAGAACAGGAAGATGCCGGCCGAGGCGAGCACCGTGCCGAGCCAGTCCAGCCGGTGCCTGCGGTTCAACCGGAGATCCGGCATGTACCGCAGGGCGAGCAGCAGGGTGACCACGCCGATCGGCAGGTTGACGTAGAAGATCCAGCGCCAGCCCCAGTTGGTCACCAGCCAGCCGCCCACGGTCGGGCCGGCGATCGTGGCGATGCCGGCCACCGCGCCCCAGATGCCGAACGCCGCGCCGCGCCGGTTCGGCGGGAAGATGACCGTGATGATCGCGAGCGTCTGTGGGGTCAGCATCGCGCCGCCGACGCCCTGCGCGGCCCGGGTGGCGATCAGCTGGCCGGGGCTCTGCGCCAGGCTGCACGCGGTCGACGCGAGCGTGAAGACCACCAGGCCGGCCAGGAACAGCCGCCTCTGGCCGAAGAGATCGCCCAGCCGGCCACCGGTGACGAGCAGAACCGCGTAAACAATCGTGTACGCGTTGACGATCCACAGCACCTGGGTGAGCGAGGCCTCCAGCTTGGCCGTGAGGTCCGGGATCGCGATGTTCACGATCGTCGTGTCCAGCAGGATCATGAAGAACCCGATGCACAGGGTCGTCAACACCAACCACGGACTGTGTCGGGTCGTTGTCGTGGCGTCACTAGACGTCGTCGATGTGTCCATCGATCGCGAGCATATGAAGCCGGCGTGCCCCTGCGCTAGGCCTGCGCTGGGCCTGTGTCGGGTTCGCCGTTGTGGTGATCTTGGTTACGGGCCTGGCGGGCCGCCCAGGTTGTGCATGGTGAACCCGATGCCGTCCGCGGCGACCGACAGCGCCGCCGTACCAGCGTCCACTGTGTACAGACGGCTCTGCTGATCCGCGGTACGGAACAGGAATGCCCAGCGCTGCCCGGAGTCGGCGGAGTAGCTCAGCACGGTCGGATCCGTGGCGGCCACGTCACCGCCCTGCAACACCGACACCCAGCCGCGCCACGTACCGGTCCCCTGTGCGGTCTCGCCGGTGGACCAGATCTCGCCGGTGGCGGTACGGGCCACCAGTTCGGTCCGGCCGCTGACCGGCGAGAGCAGTGCTGCCGGCGTACCGGCGACCGCCAGCGAGCCGACCGGCGACCAGTCTGCCGGCCACTGACCGGCGGAGTCCTGCATCTTCGTCTGTACGCTGCCGTCGCCGAAGCGTACGAACACCCGGATCCGGTACCCGGGATAGACGACCGCGGCCGGCGACCCGGAGACTCCGGTGCCGCCGAGGCTGGTCCATCCGGACAGGCCGCCGCCGTTGAACAGGGTCGCGGTGCGAACGGTCCCGGACGTGTCCACCCCGAAAATCTGTAACCCGTCCCGGATCGCCGCCACCGACGGCGTACCAAGCAGGTCCACATCGGACAATGGGCGCCAGTAGGTGTAGGCACCGTTCGCCGCGGCCTGCGGGAGGTCCCAGAGCGCGCCGTCCGCGTCGACCGCGAGCAGCACGAGGCTGCCGTCGCCGCGCTGGGCCAGCACCGGCGCGGCGGCCATCGACCCGCCGTCGTTCACCAGCGGCCCCCAGGTGGCGCCGCCACTGAGCTGGGTCAGCGACCACACGTTGCTGTCGGTGTGCTGGCTGGCGATCTGCAACCGGCCGTCGGGCTGCGCGGCGATCCCGGGCGGCCCGGAGAGCGCCTCGTTGCCGGAGACCACCGTCCACTGCACCGAGAACGAGTTGTTCGGGTCCGGTTGGTGCCCGTGCACGACCCGGCCGATGTTGTCCACATAGGAGTACTCCAGCGGCCCGATCAGCGCCCCGGCCGCCGGTACTCCCTGCACCGCCACGGACCGGGTGTACGGCCGGACGGGTACGCCGGGCAGCGGGTTGGCGAACCAGCCCTGCAGGTCCACGAGGACGTGCACGGTGCCGCCCGAGTGGTTGCGGATGCGCACCTTCCCCTGCGCACCCGGCTGGACCACGGCGAACGAGGATCGGTCGAGGCCGGCCGGGAAGTTGTTCAGGCTGGTTGAGGCCGGCTCGGCGCCGCCGGTCGGCCACGCGGTCAGGTAGCCGTCCGCGGTCGCACCGGCGACTGTGATGTTCAATGCGGCGCCGCCGATGCCGCGGGTCGGTAGCCCCGCCGCCCCGCCGACCTGGATGTCAATGGTGCCCTCGGAAGCAATCGGAGTACCGGTCGTCCGCGTGTCGACCAGCCGCTTCGCGGTGAGCGTACGCAGGCCGGAGCCCTCGGTGGGCTGTGCCGTGAAGTAGCCCTCGACGTCGACGACGAGTTGGATGGCGGTCCCGTTCTTGTTGATGAACGTGACGCCTCCATTCGTGCCCAGCTTGACCACGCCGGCCGACGCGGTGATCCCGGGCCGGTAGTTCATCAGGCTGGTGCTCGTACCCGAGGTTCCGGTCGGGTACGCGCCGACCCACCCGTCCCAGAAGGTGAGCACGGTGAGGTTCACGACGGCCGCGGTAGCCGTGGCCGGAACCGGCGCACCGTTGCCCACCTTGACGGTCACCGTCTTGCCGGCGTCGATCGGCTGCGCGGGTACGCCGAGACCGGACCGGGTGTCCGCGATGCGGGTCTGGGTCACCGGGATGTACCCGCCGAGCCCGATGCTCAACGTGTTCTCGGTGTAGTAGCCCTCGGCCTGTACCACGATGTGTGTCGAGCCGGTCGCGTTGCCGACGACAACCTTGCCGTTGGCCCCGAGCGCGACCACGGCCGCGTTGGACGTGACTTTCCCGGCTTCGCCGTTGACCATCGACACACCGGGTCGCGCCGTGCCGCTCGGCCAGGCGTCGAGGTGCCCCGCCGTGGCCGGGTTCACCAGAATGAGGCCGAGCAGTACGGCACGCGCACCGGCGGACGGTACGCCACCGCGGCCGGCGACCTGGAACTCGGTGGTGCTGTTGGCCGGCCGGGCGCCGGTGAAGCCACCGGTGCCGTTGCGCGTGTCGAGCAACACGGAAGGCGTGGCGAACGGTACGAAGTCACCGCCCCGGCCGGCGGCGTCCGCGTGTGCGGGCGCCGCCGGCAGCGCGAGACCGGCCAGGATCGCCAGTAGGGCAGCGATACCGCGGAGCATGCGCATGTCGGTCTCCTCGGGGCTACTGCGGG
>DASRRF010000219.1:0-4809 GCA_035695905.1 Micromonosporaceae bacterium
CGTTGGCCCACCGGACGGCCAAGGCGCCGAGGATGTCGGCCTTGGCGGCGTCATAGGTAACCAGCGGAAGCCATTTCACCAGGATTGGTACGGTCGCCTTGGCTTTGGGGCCGAGCCGGCGCAGCTCCCCGATGGTCTCGACGTGGAATCCGGCCGCGGCCAGGTCGGCCAGTACCGGTGTTGCGGCCTCGTAGTACATGGCGCGGCTTTCCCTTCGATGGCGCTCCAGTTCAGCCTCGTGCTCTGCTCGCGCCTCTTCGGTCGGCAGTAGCTCGGCCATGATCTCCGCGGCTGTGCGCGGACCTCGTCGGGTCATGGCAGATACTTCAATGTGATCAATCCCTTTTGATCCCATCCCGCTGGTCGGCGTGAACGACTGCACCCGGAGATCCGGAGTACCTGTGTTCTGCACCGAGGTGGTGTTGCCGGTCGCGTCATAGTTGTACGCCGCGGTGTGGCCCGTCTGGTCACTCACCCCGACGAGCCGACCCGGTCACCACCACGGCCGCCATCACCAACATCGTGGTGGTGAGAACTCCCCGCAGTAACTCTGCGGGACGAACGACGTGCAGGCAGACCGCGGCGACCGTACATGACCCCTCCCCGAAGGAGCGAACGGCGGATCGAAGCGTCACATGAGCTCAGCGCAGGCTCAGTCCGCGCGCGCCTGAATGCCACAACACCCTCCCCGTTCCCCGATTACCATCTGTCGATGGGTGGTGACGGTCCACAAGGTAGCGAGGCGCGGGGTGGGGGCAGCATCATCCGAATGGTGGATACGTGTGTCGACCGCCGTGTAGACTGCCCACTGTGGACAGTCAGGTCTGGCCGAGGCGGTAGCCGACGCCGCGTACCGTCTCGATCCACACCCCGTCCCCGACTACGCGCAACTTGCGGCGCAGCCGCTTCACCGCCGAGTGCAGGATCGACGTGTCGCCGAGGTAGGCGCCGCCCCACACCACGGCGAAGAGCCGCTCGTACGTCCAGACCGCGAACGGCGGCGTGGCCAGGCTGCTCAGCAGCTCCCACTCCAGCCGGGTCAGCGGCAGGGGCTGTCCGTGGCAGCTCGCCCGGTGGCTGTCCGGGTCGATCACCAGGTCACCCACGGTCACCGAGGACGGGGCAACCCTGGCCAGCGTCGGGCCATCAATGTGGGCGGCCGGACAGAATATTGCCCGCAACTCCTCCATCGAGGCGCACATCAGCACGATCCCGCAGTCGTTGAGCCGGCGGGCGACCCGTTCCCGCACCTTCACGTTCGGCGTGACACACACGATGAACGGCAGGTCGACGTTGACCATCGCAACACCCCCCAGGCCGGTGCCGGCGAAAGCGACCGAGCCGCCGTACGAGCCGGCGACAGCCAAGCAAAACGCGAAACACATCGACGAGTCAATAGACAGCAACCCGACCGAGCACTGCCCGGAAGCTGCCATTGATGTGTTCAAGTTAACCCCGGGACGATGAAGATCAGGCGCCGCCCGCGCGTGCGGAGCGCGGCGCCCTTCACGCTTCCGGCGGAACCGGCCCCACCACCGGCAACCCCGGAAGCGCTCCACCACCAGGGGAGGAAGCACATGGCATCAGTACATCGACGGCGGGCTGCGCTCATTGCGGTTGCCGTCGCTCTGGTCACCGGGGTCGCGGGCCAACCCGCCGCTGCCGCGGCAAAACCCGCACCACGCGCCACAGTGGACAGTACGCTGCTGGACCAGCTTGCCGCACAGGGTACGGCGGGTTTCCTCGTCTACCTGAAGGATCGCGCGGACCTTCGCGGAGCTTCGGCATTCAAGGACCCGGACGAGAAGGCGGCGTACGTCTACAAACAACTCGTGAACACCGCCGAGAAGAGCCAGCAAGGCTGCTCAGCACGCTACGCACGAAGCACACGGCCTACTGGATCGCCAACGCGGTGTGGGTGAGCGGCAACCTGGCGACGGTCAACGCGATCGCGTCCCGCAGCGAGGTGGCCCGGATCGACCCGGCCAAGGAGTACCCGCTCATCGAACCGGTCGCGTTGCCGGACGGGGTGCACACCGACGCGGTCGAGTGGGGGCTGTCCAACATCGAGGCACCGCGGGTCTGGAACGAGGTCGGCGTACGCGGTGAGGGCATCGTCGTGGCGAACATCGACAGCGGCGTGCAGTTCGACCACCCCGCGGTCGTCCGCCAGTACCGCGGCAACCTGGGCAACGGGCAGTTCGACCACAACTACAACTGGTTCGACCCTTCGGCGATCTGCGCATCGCCGGCGCCGTGCGACAACAATGACCACGGTACGCACACGATGGGCACGATGGTCGGCGATGACGGTGCCGGCAACCAGATCGGTGTCGCACCGGGCGCCCGGTGGTTCGCGGCCAAGGGTTGCGAGACGAACAACTGCTCGACCACCGCGCTGCTCGCCTCGGCCCAGTTCGTCCTCGCGCCGACCGACCTGGCCGGCAACAACCCGCGGCCGGACCTGCACGCCGACATCGTGAACAACTCCTGGGGCGGCTCCGGCAACGACCTGTGGTACCAGCAGAGCGTCCAGGCCTGGCTCGCCGCCGGAATGTTCCCGTCGTTCTCCAACGGCAACTCCGGACCGGGTTGCGCCACCGCCGGGTCCCCGGGCGACTACCCGGAGACGTACGGTGCGGGCGCGTACGACATCAACAACGCCATCGCCGGCTTCTCCAGCCGCGGTCCATCCACAGTGGACGGCGCGGTCAAGCCGAACATCGCGGCACCGGGCGTGAACGTACGCTCCAGTGTCCCCGGCAACGGGTACGCCAACTTCAGCGGTACGTCGATGGCCGCACCGCACGTCTCCGGCACCGTCGCGCTCATCTGGTCGGCGGCACCGGCGGTCAAGGGCGACGTGGCCGCCACCCGGGCACTGCTCGACAGCACGGCCACCGACGTCAACGACACAACCTGCGGGGGTACGGCGGCGAAGAACAACGTCTTCGGCGAGGGCCGGCTGAACGCGTTCCAGGCGGTCAGCGCCGCGCCGCGGGGTCCGATCGGCCGGGTGATCGGCACCGTCACCGACGCCGGAACGGGCAGCCCGATCGGCGGCGTCACGGTGAACGCCGGCGATGTCAACCAGATCACCGGGCCGGACGGGCGGTACGCCCTCAACCTCGCGGTCGGCACGTACCAGGTCAGCGCCAAGAAGTACGCGTACGCCCCGCAATCGGCATCGGTGACGGTGACCGAGGGCACCGCGGTCACCCAGAACTTCGCGCTCGCCGCGCTGCCCCTGGTCACCGTCAGCGGTCGGGTCACCGACGGCTCGGGCAAGGGATTCCCGTTGTACGCGAAGATTGACATCGCCGGCCGGCCGGGTGGGCCGATCTACACCAACCCCGCCACCGGGCGGTACACGGCGCAGATCGGGTCGAGCACCATGTACCGGTTCACCACGACCGTGCAGTACCCGGGATACCAGACGGTAAGTGCGGACGTGGCGATCGGCACCGGAAACAAGACCTACAACGTCGCCGTACCGGTTGACCCCGGCTGCACCGCGGCCGGTTACACCGACACCCCCGGCGGCGCCGTACTCAGTGAAACCTTCGACTCGACGAGTACGCCGGCCGGATGGGGCGTGGTCGACCACAACGTGTCAGACGGCGGCGGGTGGGCCTTCACCGACGCCGGCAACCGGGGCAACCTGACCGGCGGCACCGGCGGCTTCGCCATCATCGACAGCGACAAGCTGGGCAGCGGCAAGACGCAGGACACCGATCTGGTGGCGCCGGCACTGGACTTCTCCGCGGTGGCCACCCCACACGTCCGGTTCAACAGCGACTACCGGGCCTTCCCGAACAGCACCGCGGACATCGATGTGTCCACTGACGGCGGTACCACGTGGACCAACGTCTGGCGTCAGACCACAGTGGACCGTCGCGGTCCACGGGTGGAGACGGTACCGCTGACCCCGGCCGCGAACCAGGCCGGCGCGCTGGTCCGTTTCCGGTACCAGGGAACGTTCGCCTGGTGGTGGGAGCTGGACAACGTGGAGTTCGCCGCGTCCGCCACCGGCCCGGCGATCCTGACCGAGACATTCGACTCGACCGGTACGCCGGCCGGGTGGAGCGTGGTGAACCGCACCGTGAACGAGGGCGGGCACTGGCGGTTCGACGACCCGGGTGCGCGCGGCAACCTGGCCGGCGGCACCGGCGGCTTCGCCATCATCGACAGCGACAACCTCGGCAGCGGGCACACCCAGGACACCGATCTCATCACGCCGCCGCTCGACTTCTCCGCGGTGGCGGCGCCGTACGCCCGCTTCAACAGCGACTACCGTGCGTTCCCGAACAGCACCGCGGACATCGACGTGTCAATCGACGGCGGTACCACGTGGACCAACGTGTGGCATCAGACCACAGTGGACCGTCGCGGACCGCGGGTGGAGACCGTGCCGCTGACCCCGGCCGCCGGCCAGTCCGGCGCGCTGGTCCGCTTCCGGTACCAGGGAAACAACGCATGGTGGTGGGAACTGGACAATGTGGAGTTCATCAACCGGGTGTGTACCCCGGTCCCTGGTGGGTTGGTGGTCGGGTTCACCACCGACCGCAACACCACGACGGGCCTGAACGGGGTTGCCGTCCGGAGCACCGCCGACCCCGCGGTAAGCGGCGTCTCCATGGCGACGCCGAACGATCCGAACATCGGCGACGGCTTCTACTGGTTGTTCTCCAGCGCCACCGGCACCCAGTCGTTCACCGCGACGAAGGCGTCGTACACCACGCTGACCAAGAACGTGGCGGTCGCGGACAACGGCACCAAGCAGCTCAACTTCGCCATGCCGGCGCCCCG
>DASRRF010000220.1:0-2669 GCA_035695905.1 Micromonosporaceae bacterium
GATGACCCGAAGCCGGGACAGCTTCTCCGGCAGGTGTTTACGCGAGTCGAAGCGGGGCAGTACGGTCACCGTCCACGGTGGAGTGAGCGCGTCCGCGCGGCGGTGGCTGGTCTGCCGGAAGGCCAGCCCGGCCGGGCCGTACGACCGGACGGTCACCCGTACCGCCCGGCGATCGCCGCGCCGGGTCGGGGTCAGCTCCGCGGCCAGCTCCACCGTCTCGCCCGGGTCCAGCGACACCTCGTGCGCGTACCCGGTCGCGCCGGCCGAGGGTACCCAGGCGTCGCGTACCTCGCCCCGCAGCGGGCGGACCGAGCCGTTCGTCACCGAGAGGGTCACCGTGGCACTCTCGCCGAGCCGGGTCTGCGTCTCGCCGGCGCGCGCCAGCCGCACCTCGCCCGGCGCGCCGGCCAGCGCATAGTCCATCATGGACAGTACGGTCACCCCGGCGAGGCTGAGTGCCGCGACGAGCCACGGGTTGGGCCAGCCGGGCACGGCGACCGCGCCGGCGACGCCACCCAGCATCGCAAGGCCGAACAGCAATGCGGCCCGCCAGGTGACCATCAGCGCGGCGTGGGTACGGTCAGCAGCAGCGCGTCCAGCACGCCGTCGGCGGTCACGCCCTCCAGCTGCGCCTCCGGCCGTACCCGGATCCGGTGCCGCAGCGTCGGGCGGGCCAGCGCCTTCACGTCGTCGGGCGTGACGTACCGGCGGCCGTTCAACCAGGCCCACGCCTTCGCGGCGGCCAGCAGTGCGGTCGCGCCGCGTGGCGAGGCACCGAGGTCGAGCGACGGCGCTGACCGGGTGGCCCGGCAAATGTCCACAATGTAGCCGAGCACCACCTCGGCGACCTGGATCCGTTGTACGGCAAGGCGCCCGGCGGTCAGGTCTGCGGCACCAGCCACCGCGGTCACGCCGGCGGCGCGAAGGTCGCGCGGATCGAAGCCACCGTGGTGCGCGCGCAGCACGCCGAGCTCCTCCTCCCGTTCCGGTATCGGCACGCTGAGCTTGAGCAGGAACCGGTCCAGCTGGGCCTCCGGCAGCGGGTAGGTCCCTTCGTACTCGATGGGATTCTGGGTCGCGGCGACCAGGAACGGCTCGGGCAGCGGGCGGGGTATGCCCTCGACCGAGACCTGGCGCTCCTCCATCACCTCCAGCAGCGCCGCCTGGGTCTTCGGCGGCGTGCGGTTGATTTCGTCGGCCAGCAGCAGGTTCGTGAAGACCGGGCCCTCGCGGAACTCGAAGACGGCGGTCCGCGCGTCGTAGACGAGCGAGCCGGTCACGTCGCCGGGCATCAGGTCCGGGGTGAACTGTAGGCGTTTGGACTGCAGGTGCAGGGCCGCGGCCATGGTACGGATCAGCAGCGTCTTGGCCACCCCGGGTACGCCCTCCAGGAGCACGTGGCCGCGGCAGAGCAGGGCGACCACCACGCCGGCGATGACGCCCTCCTGGCCGATCACTGCCTTGGCGATTTCGGCGCGCAGCCGGCCGAGTGCGTCGCGAGCCGGCTGATCCGGATCCACCGCGAGTTCCGTCTGAGGCTCGCCTACCACAACTGTCCTCCTTGGACATTGTTGCCGGTTCTGGGTTCGGTGGACGCCGCGTACACCAGGGCATCCAGCGCGGTGGCCGCGGCGACAAGCTGGTCATCGCCGGCCGGCTCGCCGTCGTACAGGATCGCGCGGACCCGCTCCTGCGGTACGCCGGTACGGGCGGCGACCGCGCCGACCACCTCCGGTTCGGCGGCGTCGGGCGGCAGGTCGAGCAGCCGGAGCAGCCGGTGCCGGGCCGCGGCGCGCAGCGCGTCCAGCGCCGGCCCGCGGGCATCGGCCCGGTCGTAGAGCCGGCCACGCCCGGTCACCGTCTCGGCGGCCGGCACCGCGATCGGCAGCGGCTCGGGTACCGGTGGCCCGAGCCGGCGCGCCCGCCAGAACGCCAGCAGCAGCGCGACGAGGGCGAGCTGGACCAGGACCGGCCAGAACGTCGGCGGTACCGCTGTCCACAGTGGATTGACCCGGGTCGCCTCCGGTGGCGGGCTCGGTCGCGGGGAAGGCGGCACACCACCACCGCCGGTCGACACCGGCAGCGTCTCGTACTCGTGCAGGTCCAGCCAGACCAGCCGCGGCCGGCCGGCGAGCAGGCCGGTGGCGAGCGCGGCGTTGCCGTACTCGTCCAGGCGCGAGTTGCGGAACGGGTCGGTGGCTCCGACGACCACGAACTCGACCGCCAGCCACCGCATCTGGAGCAGGCCGCCGGCGTAGCAGGACCGCCGCTCCGTGGTGACCGCGAAGTCGTCGATGCCGTACCGGGTACGCACCACGGTGGCCCGGCCGGCCCCGGCGGCCAGTGAGTTAGCGCACCCGGGCCGGGGCGTACGCGGCGCCCAGCGGCGTGGCCCGTACCGGATCGGCAGGTCGAACTGGTCGCCCGGGGCGGGTTCGACGACGACCAGCCGCGAGTCCGGGGAGAACTGCGCGAGCCGGGCAACGACGTTGGCCAAGGGGTACCGCGGTGCCGGTACGAACACCGTGACGCCGCCGCGGGCCGCCGCGCGCATCGCGTCCTCGCTGTTGCCGTACCGCTCGATGGTGACCCCGCGCGCGGCGAGCAACGCGGCCAGCCGGCTCGACCCGTCCGGGCCGGCACCGGTGGGCGAGAGCGTGCCCCGGTCG
>DASRRF010000221.1:0-3752 GCA_035695905.1 Micromonosporaceae bacterium
GGCGCCGCCGATCAGGCGCTCCAGATCCGCCACCACATCCGGCTTCCCGGTCACCCAGCCGGCCCGGATCGAGGAGAGTACCCGCAGCTCGTTGAACGGATGGGCGGACGCGATGAGCTGCTCGACGTCGCCGGCAACCAGCTGGCTGCCCGGCCGTGGATCGGCCCGGGTGACGTTGTCCAGCGCCAGCAGCGCGGACCGGCTCTTGAGTACGTCGCGACGCTCGAAGAACAGCGAGCCGAGCACCTCGCGCAGGTCACCGAGCCCGCTGCGGTCGGCCAGCTCGCGGGCCAGCTCGCTGGCCGTCCCGGCGACGTTCTGGCGCAGCAGGGTGGCGACCAGGCGTACGCCGAACAGCCCGAACCGGGCCAGCAGCGCCTCGCGCTCGATCGAGGTCAGCCCGAGCTCGGGCATCAGCTCCACGAACCGGTCCGCGGAGAGCAGCAGCTCCTCCGCGTCCCGGACGGGCACCTCGGCGACCCGGCGGAGCTGCCGCACCTCGTTCTCGGTCAGCGTGACCGCGGTCTCGGCGAGCAGTCCGGCCACCGGCAGCACGCTCTGCACGACCCGGCGTACGCCCGGATCGGTGGCCAGCCGGGTGGCGATGCGCCGGGCCGACGCCATCGCGTCGATCCGGCCGGCACCTATCTCATCCGCGCGGGACAGTACGCCGATCGCGTTGACCGGGTTCGGCCGGGACACCTCGGTGTCGTGGAACGCGCGGAGGAACTCCAGGTCGTGTACGTGCAGGTGGCGCATGAGGTACAGAACCGCGTCGGCCGGGGTCTCCTCCTCGTCCGCGGGGACCAGCAGCTCCCACGCGCGCTGCGTGATCCGTTCGGAGAGCGAGCCGACTCCGGGGGTGTCGATCAGCGTGGCGGTCCGCAGCGCCTGCGATGGCCAGGTCACGATGAGCTGGTCGATCTCCTCTGGCGCCAGGCCGTCGAGGTCCACCTCGATCGCGTGCTCCTCGCGGGCGAACCGGAGCTGGCGCGGCTCGCCGCGCTTCGGTTGGACCAGCACCTGGTACGTGTGCCCGTCGCGGTACCAGGTGACCACGCGGGTGCACTCGCCCGCGTCGGTCGGCGCCAGCCGCTCCCCGACGAGCGCGTTGAGCAGCGTGGACTTGCCCGACTTCACCCGGCCGGCGACGGCCACCCGCAGCGGCTCGTCCATCCGTTCCCGGACCGCTTCCAGCCGGTGTGCGTACGGGCTGCCCCGGTAGACCTCGACCGCGCGGGCCAGCACCGCCCGGGTCCGGTCGATGAGAGTGTCACCGGTGGTGTTCACCCCGCCTCCACCACCGTGAGAGCGAGCTGCTTCAACTGGGCCAGCCGGGCCAGCTCGGCGTCCAGGTCGCGCAGCCGGGCGTCGCGTTCCGCCTGGGTACGCCGGGCCGCCTCGGTCGCCGCGGTCAGCGCCTCGGCGTTGGACCGGTTCAGCTCCTCGGCCAGCCCGCTGTAGTGGTCGCGCAGCTGGCGCTGGATGCGGCGCAGGGTGTCCCGGGAGTCCTTGCCCATCACGAAGTTGACCTCGTCGCAGTACCGGCGCATGGCGTTCTTCGCCTGCGCCTGGCGCTGCTGCCGCTGGCGCTTCTTCTCGTCGCGCAGTCCCTTGCGGCCCATCACCAACCCGATGCCGATCCCGATCGGGCCCAGCGCGATGCCGGCCAGGCTGCTCAACATCGTGAACATGATGGCACCGCCGTACGCGCTGCGCAGGGCCACCATCGCCTGCTTGCCGGCCTTCATCTTGTCAAGCTCCACTTTGGACTCGATGCGCGCCTGGGAGACCACCGGTGTCGGGTTGTAGACGCCGAGCTGGTTGAGCGTCTGGCCGGAGCCCTCCTGGAAGTGTTCGGCCACCTGGTCGCTGAGCGCGTCCGCGCGCGAACGCAGCAGGCTGTAGTTCGCCAGCAGCTCGTACGACACCCGGGCCTGTAGCCAGGCCTCCATCTCGGTCCAGGTGTCGGCCGGGTCGACGTTCTCGATCGCGTCGTCCGCGTCCTGCATGATGCGCCGGATCCGGTCCCGCAGGTCGTGGTCGATGTCGGAGCTGAGGTCGCCGACCCCGTCGTTGAGCGTCTGGCTCCACTTGGCGGCCGCGCTGCGCAGCGCCTCCACCCGCTGCCGGGTGGTGTTGAGCCCGTCGATGACCGCCTGGGCGGCCTCCGGGTCGGCCAGTGCGGTTCGCTCAGCCTGGAACTGGCCGGTGATCTGGTCGCACACGGCCAGCGTCTCGGAGGCCGCCTCCGCGGCCAACCGGGTCGCCGCGCCGGCACCGACCTGCTCGCCGACGAAGCGCACCAGCTCCGCGAAGCCCGACTCGGCGTTCACCGCGGGATCGTTGGTACGGATCGCGCGGGACCGCAGCGAGGAGGAGACCGCCAGCACCGGTACGTCCACAGTGGACGCGAGGTGCCGCGCGTTCAGGTCGCGGATCCGGCGCCAGGCAGGATAGAAGTCGGTCTTGGTGAGTACGCAGACGACCGTCGAGCACATCCCGCGGGCCTGGCGCAGGAAGTCCAGCTCGCTACGGGTGAGCTCCTGGGAGGCATCGGTCACGAAGATCACCGCGTGCGCCAGGGAAATCGCCGCGAGGCTGGCCGCGGCACAGGTCGATCCGAGCCCTCCGACCCCCGGGGTGTCGACCATGACCAGGCCACCGGCGAGCATGTTCCGGGGCAGTCGCACCTCGACCGCGGCCACCCGCTCCTCGGGGTCTGCCGCTCGTTCGGCGCCCTCGGAGACGAACGCGCGGACGTCGTTCAGCTCGATCTCCTGCCGCCGCGGCGGATCTCCGGCGAACAGCAGCTCCGCACGGGGCTGCTCGCCGTACCGCACGTAGGTCGGTACGGCCGTCGCGATGTCATCGTCGACCGGGCAGACCGCCGCCCCGAGCAAGCCGTTCACCAGGGAGCTCTTGCCCTGCTTGAACTCGCCCGCGACAACGACGTGGAAAACCGGGTCGGCCAGCCGCCGCTTCGCCGCGCCGAGCCGGGCGGCCAGGTCGCCGCGCCGGTACGCCTCGCAGGCGCGCAGGCCGAGGTCCACGACCTCGGCCGCGGTACGCAGCGCGGCTACCTCTGCTGGCGCGGTCATCATCATCCCTGTCTGTCGTCCATCCGGAGAAACGGGGGCAACGCAGAACCCTGCGGGAATCGTGCACCCGCAGGGTTCTCCGCCGCGAGTTGGCTCTTCAGCTGTGACCGGGGTCGATCACGTCGTGGGCCGGCTCGTGCACCGGGTCGACGATCGCCCCGGGGTGCAGGTGCAGGTCGGCGTGCTGGTGCAGGTCGGTGTGCTGCTGGTGGATCTGGCCGTGGCCCTGCGCCGTGTCGACGATCGAGTGGTCCGCCTCCACCGTGCTGGTCTCGATGTTCTGGTGGAACGAGCTGTCGGACTGGTAGTTGCCGCTGGCCCCGCCGCTGCCGGTGGACAGAGCCGAGCCGCTGCCCAGCGTGTTGCCGGAGACGTTGGTCGCGTGCCCGCCGGCCGAGACCGCCGAGTGGTCCACAGTGGACCCAGCGATGTTCGACACATCGCCGCTGCCGAAGTGCAGCACGCTGCCCTGGGTCGGCGCCTGGATGTTGGCCTGCTCGTTCTGGTTGCCGACGATCGTGTGGTCGACGCTGCCGCCGGCCATCACGCCGGTGTTCGTACCGGTGTTGATCGGCCCGACGCTCGGGAAGAGCCCGCCGCCGGTACCGCCCTCGACGCGCTCCAGGATGGGTCCACCCGGGTGCCCGCCGA
>DASRRF010000222.1:0-1836 GCA_035695905.1 Micromonosporaceae bacterium
GTGCGGGATGGGCTGCCCGTTCTGCGCGACCGGTCAGGCCGGGCTGACCCGGAACCTGTCCACCGCCGAGATCATCGACCAGGTGGTCTGGTTCGCCGGCGTCGCCGCTCGCGGGGACTTCGCACTGAACCGGTTGTCGCACGTGGTCTTCATGGGCATGGGCGAGCCGCTGGCCAACTACCCGCGGGTGATCGCCGCTGTGCGCCGCCTGGTCTCACCTCCGCCGGAGGGGCTCGGCCTGTCCCAGCGACACATCACGGTGTCCACGGTGGGCCTGGTCCCGGCGATGCGGAAGCTGGCGGAGGAGGAGCTCGCGGTGACGCTCGCGGTCTCCCTGCACGCGCCGGACGACGAGTTGCGCGACGAGCTGGTGCCGGTGAACCAGCGGTGGAAGGTCGCCGAGGTACTCGATGCCGCGTGGGCGTACGCGGCCCGGACCGGTCGACGAATCTCCATCGAGTACGCAATGATCCGGGACGTGAACGACCAGCCGTGGCGCGCCGACCTGCTGGGCCGGTTGCTGGCCGGTCGGCTGGCTCATGTCAATCTCATCCCGCTCAACCCGACCCCGGGCAGTCGCTGGGACGCCAGCCCCAAGCCGGTGGAGCGGGAGTTCGTCCGGCGGCTTCGGGCAGCCGGGGTACCCACCACCGTGCGGGACACCCGTGGCCGGGAGATCGACGGGGCGTGTGGTCAGCTCGCCGCTTCGGAGGTAGCAGGGTGAAGCGCGAACGAAGGGTGACATCGTGACGAGTCAGGGTCAGCGATTCCGGCGCCGGGCACTTCGTCGCGGCTACAAGGTCGACGAGGTCGACGCGTTCCTCGACCGGGTTGAGGCAACGCTCGCCGGCGGCCCGGTTGACACACCGGTCAACGCCCAGGAAGTGCACGACGTGGTGTTCCGGGTCCGGTTCGGCGGGTACGACGAGTGGCAGGTCGACCTGCATCTGGACCGGGTGGAGCGGCAGCTTTCCGAGATCGAGGAGCGCGGCGGGTTCCCGAGTCGCGGCCCGGATCCACGGATGGCCCCGCCGCCGCACCCGATGCGCGAGGAGCGGATGCCTCCGCCCGACCATCTCGGCCGTCCGGTCGGTCCGCCGCTCCGCGAGGAGCGGATGCCGCCGCCGATGCCCACCCGGCCGGTGGCCCCGATGGGCCCACCGATGGGTGCCCCGCCCGGGCCGGTCTATGGCCGGTTCGACGACTCGACGTTCGCCGGCGGCAGCTTCGACGCGTTCGAGCCGGGCCGGCACGGCAAGGCGGACATGACCACCGAGATGCGGATGGGCGACCCGGGGATGTCGATGTCCGGGCCGGTCGGTGCGCCACCGGGCGCCGCGCCGGGTGACGTACAGCGCGTCGACCAGCTGCGCCGTACGTTCCAGCCGCGCCGCTTCGGCAGCGGGTACGACCCCGGTCAGGTGGACCGGTTGTTCGAGGCCATCATCTCGGCGATGTCCGGCCGGGGGAACCTGTCCATCAACGACTCGGAGCTGGATCCCGGCCAGTTCAACCTGGTACCCGGTGGGTATTTCGAGGCCGAGGTGGACACCGCGCTGCGCGAGGTACGCGACATCCTACGCCGGCGCTAGCTCAGGAGCGCAGGCCGTTCTTCTTGAGCAGCCAGTCGCCGACCATGATGGCGGCGAGCAGGCCGGCGAGCCCGATCAGCCAGATGTCCTCGATCGTGCCCTGATGGTTGCCCTGGGTCATGGCGAGCAGGGCCAGGATCGTGAGCACCCCGCCGGTGTACGCGGCTTTGCGGTTCGTCGGCCTGTGCTGGTCGGGTGAGGTCACCGGCTCGTCGCCAGCCACGTAGGTGTCCTTCCGCTGAGT
>DASRRF010000223.1:0-1818 GCA_035695905.1 Micromonosporaceae bacterium
GACCTCGCGCAGGTGACGGTCAAGGGCAAGCCGATCGAGCAATGGCAGTACGAGGTGACTTCCGGCGGGCGGATTTGGTTCGGCGTTGATCGCGAGAACAAGATCGTTTGGATCACCTACGCGTCCACCCGGCATCCGAAGGCAACCGATTGAATGTTCAGCGGCCGACGACGTCGAGCCCGCCGGGCAGGTCCGCGGCTGCCCGTACCCCGGAGATGCCGCTCCAGAGCAGGGTCGTGAGGTAGTCGGTGAGCGCGACCCGGCTGATCGGCTGGGCATGCCGCAACCACCAGTCGCCGACCGTACGCACGCAGCCGACCAGGCCGTACGCCCACGGCTGGGCCGGGCCGGCGTCCAACCCGAGGGCGCGCAGCCGGTCGCCGATCACCCGGGCCAGCCCACCGGCGACGGTGTCCACCGCGTCGGCCACCGGGTCCCGGTCGGGCGCGATGCCGGCCTGGTCGGCGACGAACCGGTAGAGGTACGGGTCGGCCTCGATCAGCCGCAGGTACGCGTCGATCGCGGTCCAGACGACCTCGCGCTCCTCCCGTACCGCGGCCACCGCGGGTTCGATCGCGGAGACGACGAGCGCCGCGGCCCGCTGCCGGACCGCCAGCCAGAGCTCGGACTTGTCGGCGAAGTACCGGTAGAGCACCGGCTTGCTGACCCCGGCGCCGGCCGCGATGGCGTCCATCCCGACCTCGGGGCCGTTCCGCCGGATCGCCTCCACCGCCGCGGACACCAGCGCATCCCGGCGCTGCTGGCGGTGGCCGGCCCAGCGGCCGCGGCGGCCGTCGAACTCGTTGTTGACGGGCTGATCGCCAGGGCTCATGCTCCTAGAAGTAACTGTTACTTCCGGTAACGTCAACCCCAGCGCCCGGGAGGATTCCGATGACCGTGGCCCCCGCCGACCCGGCCGCCGCCGCGCGCGAGCAGACCGCAGAGCGCCTCCTGCGCGCCTCAGCCGAGCATTGGTACGACCCGCTGACCGAGATCGACTGGGCGGAGCCGCTCGCGCCGGACCTGTACTACGTGCCGCCGCACCGCTCGACGCTGTTCGGCACCGAGCTGTGGGACCGGCTCTCCGTACCGCAGCGGATCGAGCTCACCAAGCACGAGGTGGCCAGCATCGCGAGCGTGGGGGTGTGGTTCGAGACGATCCTCATGCACATGTTGATCAGGCTCTACTACGACGCCGACCCGACCAGCCGGCACGCGCAGTACGCGCTGACCGAGATCGCCGACGAGTGCCGTCACTCGGTCATGTTCGGGCGGATGATCGAAAAACTGGGCTGCCCGGTGTACGGGGTGGACGGCATCGACCGCAAGCTCGGGCGCTGGCTCAAGACGACCGCCACCGGGGTACACATGTTCGCCGCGATCCTGATCGCCGAGGAGATCCTGGACACCCTGCAGCGCGAGGCGGCCACCGACGACCAGGTACAGCCGCTGATCCGCACGGTGTCCCGGATCCACGTGGTGGAGGAGGCCCGGCACGTGCGGTACGCCCGCGACGAGCTGATCCGGCAGGTGCAGTCGGCGGGGCGGGTCCGGATGGCGTACTCCCGGCTGGTGCTGGGCCGGGCGGCCTACTCGGTGGCGACCCGGCTGGTGCACCCCAACGTGTACGCCGCGGTGGGCATCGACCCGCACGTGGGGCGGCGGGCCGCGCGGGCAAACCCGTACCACCAGGAGACGCTGCTGTGGGCGGCTCGGCGGGTCGCCGCGTACCTCGGCGGGCTGGGTTTGATCGGCGGCCCGGGCGGTGCGCTGTGGCGCCGCGCCGGCCTGGTGTGACGGCGGCCGCCAAGATCGCGC
>DASRRF010000224.1:0-4628 GCA_035695905.1 Micromonosporaceae bacterium
CGTGTCCAGCAAGGCGATCCCGCCATCGGCGCGCAGCCTGACGTACCAGTCCTGCTCGGCATCGGTCGCGGACAGCTGGGCCACCCCGGCGCGATCGGCCGGACCCTTCCGGCGACCGCCGGGCAGCCAGGTGTCCAGCACCTCGGCAACCCCGTCGGCGGCGAGCTTCGCCTCGATCGGCTCGGCCCGGCCGGCCGCCATCTGGGCGTCCCACCGGTGTACGGAGGTCTCGTGCGCCATCCGCCGGTGCCAGAAGATGGCCGTCTTGGCCTGCGGCGCCCAGTTCCACGCCGGCATCTCCGGATCCAGCGCGTCGAGCATCGCGACGACCGCGGAGAACTCGTCGGCCCACCAGGACAGCACCGTCGACCCGGCCGGTACCTCGGCCAGCCGGAACCGATCGTCGGGCTCACTGGTCACCCCGCGACTGGCGTGCGAACGGACCCAGGCGTACACGGACCCGAGATGGCGGACCAGGTGCTCGCCGGTCCAGCCCGGACAGGAGGGTACCTCCGCAGCGAGCACGCCGGGCCGGCTCGCGGCCTCGTGGAACGCCGGGCCGTCGGTGCGCAGCGCGGCGAGCCAGAAGTCCTTCGTTTCTTGTTTCCTGCTCATGGCGATCCTCCCGGCCTGACGCTAGGTCCGGCTGGTTACAAGCCTAGGGTGAACGGCGTGCCTGACGTTAACGGCCCCCTTGCGGCGTACACGACACTGCGCCTGGGTGGCCCCGCTCGGCGGCTGGTGGTGGCGAAGAGCGCACAGGACATTGTCCAGGGCCTGCGCGAGGCGGCGTTGGCCGGGGAGCCGACCCTGGTGCTGGCCGGCGGCAGCAACGTGGTGGTCGATGACGCGGGCTTTCCGGGTACGGCCATCCTGGTCCGTTCCACCGGGTTCACCACGACAACGAACGGCGACACGGTCTGCGTGACGCTCGCCGCCGGCCAGCCGTGGGACGGCGTGGTCGCCGAGGCGGTCGACACGGACTGGTCCGGGATCGAGTGCCTGGCCGGGATCCCGGGTTCGGCCGGGGCCACCCCGATCCAGAACGTCGGCGCGTACGGCCAGGAGATCGCCGAGACGATCACGGCGGTACGGGCGTACGACCGGGTGGCCGACGAGCTCGTCACGCTCAGCCCGGCGCAGTGCGGCTTCGGGTACCGTACGAGCGCGTTCAAGCGGTCGGCGCGCTGGGCGGTGCTCTCCGTGGACCTGCGGCTGACCCGCTCGCGGATGTCGATGCCGATCCGGTACGCGGAGCTCGCCGGCGCTCTCGGCGTACCGCTGGGTGCATCGGCTCCGGTGCGTGAGGTACACGACGCGGTCCTCGGGCTGCGGGCCGGCAAGGGCATGGTGCTCGACGACCGGGACCCGGACACGTACTCGGTCGGCTCGTTCTTCACCAACCCGGTGCTGGACGGCGACGCGTACCAGGCGCTGGCGCGGTGCGCGGGCCGCGAGCCGACGTCCTGGCCCGCCCCCGACGGGACGGTCAAGGTGAGCGCCGCCTGGCTGATCGAGAAGGCGGGATTTACCAAGGGGTACGCGGCGGCCGGCGCGGTCGGGATATCCGGCAAGCACACGCTCGCGCTGACCAACCGCGGAACCGGCAGCACGGATGCGTTGCTCGCGCTCGCTCGGGAGATCCGCGACGGGGTGCACGCGACGTTCGGGGTGACCCTGCACACGGAACCGGTGCTGGTGAACTGCGCGCTGTAGTTCAGCGGGTGATGTCCACGCCGTGGATGCCGGGCACCACCCGTAGCTGCTCGCCGATCTGGGTGAGCCGGGCGCCGTTCTGCGGCTGTCCGGTCAGTACCAGCGCCTGGCCGGTGGCCGCGTAGCTGACCCGCTGCACCTTGCTGCGCGGCAGGATGACCGCCGCTGCGCGCTCGACGTCGTCCAGCGCCGCGCCGGCCTCCAGGGTCAGCGTGACCTCGAGCATCCGGCGGCGCGGCAGCCATTCCCGTTCGACGAACTTGACCAGCCAGAGTACGGCCAGACCCAGTGCGGTCGCGGCGACCGCGGCGAACCACGCGCGCAGGCCGACGGCGAGCCCGATCGAGGCGGTGACCCACAGCGAAGCGGCGGTGGTGAGCCCGCGGACCGTCGCGCCCTCCCGCAGGATCGCGCCACCGCCGAGGAACCCGATGCCGGTGACCACCTGGGCGGCGACCCGGGTCGGATCGGTGCCGATGAACTCCGTACCGGCCAGCGTGAACACCGCGGCGCCGAGCGACACGAGCATGTGCGTACGCAGTCCCGCGGGTTGTGCACCGAGCTCGCGTTCGAGGCCGATCGCCGCGCCGAGCGCGGTGGCGACCACGATCTGCGCGACTAACACCCACTCCATGCCGACATCATGACCTACGACCTGTCGAGCACCTCTCGCCGGCGCCGGTTGCCGAGCAGTACGAGCGCGCCGCCGCCGGCCAGCAGGCCGATCGCGGTGACCCAGAGGACGGTCGAGTCGCCGCGCCGGCCGGTCAACGGCAGCCGGCCCGCCGGGGACACCGCCGAAGCACCGGCGAGGTTGGTGGACGTCGGCGATGCCGTCTGCGACGGTGGGAACTGCGCAACCGGTGGCGCGAGCGAGAAGAACCAGGTCGGCGTCGGCTTGCCGTAGTACCCCGGGACGATGGTCTGGTACGGCACCTCGGCGCGGGCCCGCAGTCGCTTGCCGTCCGCGGTCGCGGTCGCCGTGAGCAGCGGGCTGCCGGCCCGCGCACCGACGGCCGTCACCGAGCAGGTGTAGCTGATCGAGCCGCCCGGGTCCACCGCGCCGAGGCTGGCCCGCCGGCAGTCCGGCGCTCCCGGCGCGGCCACCGACGTGTCCCGCAGCGGGGCACCGAGCCGGTTCGTCACGGTGACCTTGACGTGCACCGGGTCGCCGGGGTGGACACTGCGCGGCACGGCCTGCACGGTCAACCCCAAGCCGGGGTCGTTGGCGGGTGCCGACCGCGCCGACGACGTTGCCATGCCCAGGAGGGCCGCGGTGGCCGAGAAGGTCAGCAGCGTCCAGCCGAACATGAGCCGCGTTCGTCCCACTGCGGTCCCTTCCATCGCCGGGCATGCGTTCAAACAAACGAATGGGTCGCCGGTTTAGTGATGGAGGCCGGCACCTTTCCACGCCACGGTCAGCTCGCCGAGCCGCCAGCGGGACGGCCGGTCCAGCACCGGCCACCCCGCATCGCGTACCGCGGCGCAGGCCCGGATCCAGCGCTGCCGCGGCCCGAACGCGGCGTACCCGGCGGCGTCGCGCCAGCCATCGGCCAGTGCCCGGATCAGCGCGTGTACCCCGGTGCCGGGCACGTTGTGGTGGATCAGCGCCTTCGGCAGCCGCTCCGCGAGGTCGGCCGGGGTGTCCAGAGTGGACACATCGGCGGACAGCGTCAGCGAGCACGGGCCGGACGCGTCCACCGCCAGCCACGACCCCAACCGGCCGAGCTCGTCGCAGGTACCGTCGACGAGTACGCCGCCGGGGCCGAGCCGGGCGGTCATCGCCAGCCAGGCGGCGTCCACTTCGGACTCTTCGTACTGGCGCAGTACGTTCATCGCGCGGATCAGCACCGGGCGCAGCCCGGCGAGCTCGAAACCGCCGCGGGCGAAGCTCAGCCGGGGTGGATCCGCGGCCGGCTGCGCCTGGCCCACCCGTACCGGATCGATGTCCAGCCCAGCGACCCGTACGTCCGGCCGTACCGCGGCCAACCGGGCGCGAAGCTCCACAGTGGTCACCGGGGAGGCGCCGAACCCGAGGTCCACGACGAGCGGGTCGCGCGCCTGTTTCAGCGGGCCGGCACAGTACGCGGCGAGCCAGCGATCCACCCGGCGCAGCCGGTTGGGATTCGTCGTACCGCGGGTGACCATCCCTTTCGGGGTCATGACACCCGGTGCACCTTGTGCTGTGCGGCCTGGGCGAGCGGGCGTACCACGAGCCGGTCCACGTTGACGTGGTGGGGCCGGGTGGCGCACCAGGCAATGCAGTCCGCCACGTCCTCGGCGACCAACGGCTCGGCCACGCCGGCGTAGACCTTTTCGGCCCGTTCCGCGTCGCCGCCGAACCGGTTCAGCGCGAACCCCTCGGTTTTTACCATGCCCGGATCGATCTCGATGACCCGAATCGGCCGGCCGCACAGCTCCAGGCGAAGCGTCTCGGCGAGCGCGGTCTGCGCGTGCTTCGCCGCGGCGTACCCGCCGCCACCCTCGTACGAGATGAGGCCGGCCGTGGAGCTGAGCACGACGACGGTGCCGGCGCCCGACGCCTCCAGCGCCGGCAGCAGCGCCTGGGTGACCCGCAGCGTGCCGAGCACGTTGATGTCGTACATCCATTGCCACTGCGCCACGCTGGCCGACTCGACCGGGTCCATGCCGCGCGCTCCGCCGGCGTTGTTGACCAGTAGCCGGACCGGGGCACCGAGGGCCGTGACCGCCGTCGCCAGCTCGCGCACCGCGGCATCATCACCGACATCACAGGGTACGGCGAGAGCCCGGCCGCCGGATTCCCCGATCTCCTTGACGAGCGTGCCGAGCCGGTCGGCGCGGCGGGC
Source organism: Micromonosporaceae bacterium (assembly GCA_035695905.1). Classification (GTDB taxonomy): domain Bacteria; phylum Actinomycetota; class Actinomycetes; order Mycobacteriales; family Micromonosporaceae; genus EFPC-2. The sequence continues at coordinate 4,545 of DASRRF010000224.1, forward strand.
CGCGGCCACCACGTGGAACCCCTCGGTGGCCAGCCGCCGGGCCGTCGCCGCCCCGATCCCGCTCGACGCCCCCGTGACAACGGC
>DASRRF010000225.1:0-3160 GCA_035695905.1 Micromonosporaceae bacterium
CCGGTGAAGTGGATGCCGGCCAGGTCGGGGTCGGTCATCGCGACCGAGCTGACCGCCGCGCCGTGCCCGGTCAACATGTTGATCACACCGGGCGGCAGGCCCGCGGCGACCAGCAGCCGCATGATGAAGTTCGCCGCGAACTGTGCCGTGGTGGCCGGCTTCCAGACCACCGTGTTGCCCAGCAACGCCGGTGCGGTGGGCAGGTTACCGGCGATCGCGGTGAAGTTGAACGGCGTGATCGCCAGGATGAAGCCCTCCAGCGGCCGGTGGTCGATCCGGTTCCACACCCCGGGCGAGGAGTACGGCTGCTCGGCGAGCAGCTTCCGTCCAAAGTGGACGTTGAACCGCCAGAAGTCGATCAGCTCGGCCGCCGAGTCGATCTCGGCCTGCTGGATGGTCTTCGACTGGCCGAGCATGGTGGCCGCGTTGAGGGTGTCCCGCCACGGGCCGGCGAGCAGGTCGGCGGCGCGCAGGAAGATCGCCGCGCGCTCCTCGTACGGCAGGGCGCGCCACATCGGCGCCGCCTTCTTCGCGGCCGCGACCGCGGCGGCGACATCCTCGTTGGTTGCATTGTGGGTGACCCCGAGCACGTGCCGGTGCTTGTGCGGTTGGACGACGTCGATCGCCTCACCGCCGCCCATGCGTTGCTGGCCGTCGATGGTCATGTTCAGCTCGACCGGCTGACCGGCCAGCTCGCCGAGCCGGCGCTGCACGCTGGCCCGCTCCGGGCTGCCCGGCGCATAGCCGCGCACCGGCTCGTTGCGCGGCTCAGGTACGACAACGATGGCGTCCACGGCTCCCATCCTCCCATGCCTGCCCCGCCTTACCCCCGCGTACCCTGGGTCGGGATCCGCCGGCTCAGCGACCCGGCGCCGCCCCGAGGAGACGCGAGATGACCGAGCCAGTCACGGCCGCGCCCCCCATCGACAAGCCCATCGAGGAGTACGCCGAACCGGCGCTGGGTACCGGCCTGCTGCTCGCGCTCACCCTGGCCTGGCTCGCGGTCTGCCTGCTGGGCACCCGGTTCGCCTTCCCGACCGCGGTCGCGGCGAGCCTGCTGGCCGGTTCGGCCGCCGGGCTGACGACGATCTCCGTACTCGCCGAGCGCGGCTGGCTCCTCCGCCCGCCGGTCCGGTTCGGCTTCGCGGCGCTGGCCGGTGCGGCGATCGGGGTACTCGCCCTGATCGCGATCCTGATCGCGCACGGTACGGACACCGTCGCCGTGGTGTTCGCGGTCACGGTGGGCGTCGCCGGTGTGCTCGGCGGTACCCTCGGCGCCGCGCCGCCGCGGCCGATCGCCACCGCGGGCCTGACCGCGACGCTCGGCGCGTTCGTGGCGTCCTTCGCGGTCTACTCGTTCCGCGAACCGCTCATCGCGGTGTTCGGATACGGCACCTCGGACGCCTCCCGGTACGCCGCCGCGGGCTGGTTCGCGGCCACCGAGGCGGTGCTCAGCGCGGTGGTTGCCGGGTTGCTCGCGTTCTGGGCGCTGCGCCGGATCGGCCGGCTCACCGGCGCTACGCCGCGCTGGCCGGCCTACCTGCTGGCCGGCGCGACCCCGGGGCTGCTCCTGGTGCTGGGTGAGGCGATCACCCGGATTGGCGGGGCCAGCCTGTTCAACCATCCGGTCAGCGCGTTCGACCGCACCGTGCTGAGCATCTCCGGCAGCTCGCGGGTGAACCACGCGCTGGTGGTGCTGTTCCTCGGCGCCATAGTCGCGACCGTGGCGTTCGGCCGTACCCTGCCTAGGCGGGCCGAGGACTCAGATTAGCTGATCCAGCTCGGAGGAGTCGTACCAGGCAAGCTCGTGGTCCTCCGCACTGTCCACAGTGAACTGTGCGTCCGGGTCACCCGCGGACGCCTCCTCGACGACGTCGGCCGCGGCCGCCACGTCCGGCTCCGCCGCCGCGCCGTCCACGTGGATCGCGGCCACCGCGGACAGCGGCACCGGCGCGGTCAGCCGGACCTCGCTGGAGCCGAGCTCCGGATCCGGCCGGGTGATCGCGGCCGCGGGCACATCCGCGGAGACCACGACCCGGCGCCGCGGAGCCCCCGAGTCGGTCCGCAACAGCCGTAGGGCGCCTTGCGCGGCCCGGGTGAACGCGACGTACTCCAGCTCCTCCTCGTCGCCTTCGGCGTACCACTCCCGCAGGGTCGGGGTGACCGCGTGCGCAACCAGCGGCGGACCCAGTTCCCCGGTACGCGCCAGCACGGCGAGCGCGGGGAGGGTCGCCGGTACGTACACCCGCACGGGTCGGTCTGTCACCGACATGTTGTAGCACTCGCGGGACCGGTGGGCGGGGAGGCTGGGGCATCGCAGGCTAACGGTGGCAAACTGAGGCACATGGCGGCCTCCCGGTTCCTGCACCTCTCCGACGTAGCCCTGGAGCTGAACGTCTCGGACTCGCAGGTCTACCACATGGTCCGCAGCGGGGAGCTGCCGGCGATCAAGGTGGGTGGCCGCGGCCAGTGGCGGGTCGAGCGGGCCAGGCTTGAGGAGTACATCCAGCGCAAGTACGCGGAGACCGCCGCGTGGGTGGCGGAGAACCCGCTGCTCGCCCGCGACGACGAGGGCTGAGCCAACGATCTTCTAGAGACCCATTGACGGGTACGCCTGCCGTTCGGTAGAAACAACCGAGCGCAAACGAAGGCAAGCGCAAGATCGGGGGCATCGGATGCCGGTTCTGCTCGCACCACCGATCCAGGTCCGACAGGCCCCGCCGAGCGACCCTCCGTACGACGACGAGGTGACCCGGGAGCCGGCTCCGCTCACCCAGCAGCCGTTACCGCTGGACTGGCTCGGGGTGGCCGGCCGGGCCGCTATCTCCTCCGGTGCCGGGCGCCGGCCGGGTGGGGCAACCGCCGCGGCGGCGAGGGCCGCGGCCATCCGGGACGCTCGCGGCCCGGTGTCCGCGGCCCACGCCGCGGCACTGCGGTTCCTCTACGCGTGTCTCGAGGTCCTCAATGGGTACCGGCCGGCCGCGCACCTTCGCCCGCTGACCGCGCCGGCCGAGTTCCTCACCATCGCCGCGGAGCTTGCCGACTCGGTGGCCCGGGTGGGTGCCGGCGGCGATCCCACCGGCCCCCGCGGGCGCACCCGGGCCGGGGCAACCCGGGTGTGCCTGCGGGATCTGAAGCTGTGCGAGCTACCCCCGGACGT
>DASRRF010000226.1:0-3272 GCA_035695905.1 Micromonosporaceae bacterium
AAGAGTTCCACCTGGTCGTACTCCTACTTCGACCTAAAGGTAAAGAACGAGAAGGGTGACGCCGGGAAGGGCTCGCCGACTGACATCCGGTTGTATTCGGAGCCGGAGACCGCCGGCTCGTGGGGCGCCGGCGCCGGCCAAGATCCGTGGTATCCGTGGCACGTACGGGGCACGCAGGTGGGATACACACCCCTGGGATTGACCGTCTTCAAGGAACGTGACAACCATACGCTCACCGTCGCCGCGCTGCCGACGTGTGTCGTGCTCGACCCGCACGTCATGCTCGTGCCGCTTCAGGTGATCCGGGTGGTACCCCAGGACCAGTCCTCCTCGTATTACAAGTGGATCACCCAGGGCGCGGACGAACGCCAGCTCCGCAACTGGCTGGACCAGACCCGCAGCATCGAGCGTCAGGGCGTTACGCATCCGGGGGGAATCCTCGCTACCAGCAACTACATCGACAACACGCCGTCGCTCTGGACTATGAAGCGGCCCGACGATATCTGGGCGCAAGCGCAGATCCAGTGGCGGCTCATCTCCTTCCGGGATCTCGCGGTAGCGGACGAGGCGCATTATCTGCCGACGACCTGCTCGGATTTCGCCAACGACGCGATCTGGAAGGCCAACTACTACGCGGCACTGCAGCAGGGTCTCATCAAACAGAATGTGCCGACGCTGTTCATCGCGCTGCAGGTCACCGCTTCCAATTGCATCGTCAACGGTCTGGGTGGGTTGAGTCCGCCCCTTGCCGCAATCGGTCTCAACTCCCAGAACCTCACAGCGAGTCATGAGCTCGGGCATGTGCTGAACCTGGACCACCCGTGCGGTGGCGGCGACACGCTGATGTGCAAGACCTCGGCGGGGTCGACGATCAGCGCCACCAGCCGGATGGTTGCGCGCAAGCAAGCGGCAATCTACGTCAAGTCGTACTGGGGGGTGGATGTACAGCCGTAGGTGAGCGCCGGACCGTACCGTGACGGCCAGGCTGGACCGGCCGGCTGCGACTGGCCGAGGCGGTGGCCATATCGAACCGGGCGGTGTCGGAGGTCGCCGCCGAGTACGGGGTGTCGTGGCGCAAGGTGCACCGGTCGTTCATCGTCGCCTGCGCGGACTGGCTGCCGCCACCGGCTCCCACCCGTGTTCTGGGCATCGACGAGATCCGGGTCCGAACCGTGCGCTGGAACCTGCAGGACGTCGGATGGCGGCGCAGCGATCCGTGGATGACCTCGTTCGTCAACGCGGACACCAGCAGCGCCGGGCTGCTGCTCGGCCTCGCCCCGGGCCGGTCTGGCTCGTGCGTTCGCACCTCGCTGGGCGAGCAGACGCCGCAGTTCCGGGCCGGGATCGAACTGGTCGTCATCGACCCGTACGCGCCCTATGCCTCCGGCAGCCGCGCCTCCCCGCCGCGGGCACGCATCGCGGTCGACCGCTGGCACCTGGTCCGGCTGGCCAACGACATGGTCACCGAGGTCCGCCAGCGCGTCACCCGAGCCCTCCACGACCGTCGCGGACTGGCGACGGACCCGGTGGGGGCGCACCGACGGATGCTGCTCAGCGTCGGCAACCGGCTCTCGCGCAGGCAGCTGCCCAGCTCGCTCGCATCTGACCCGCGCGAAGCGGCTGCGGGTCACGGCTACCGGTGCCGAGCTCGCGCCGCGCGCGATCGCCGCGGTGGAGGCCGTCGACGCGCGGTTCTTCCAGCCGGTACAGGTTGGCGACGCGGTGGCCCTGCTGCGCCGCCTGTCCCGCCTGGATTCGTGAGAGCCGTCCTCAGATCCGCCCGGCGAGCGTCTCGCCGACCGACGCGATCAGCTCGTCGATCACATTGCCTTCCATTGTGGACGGTTGCAGGCTCAGCCGATGCACGCCGAGCTCCGCGTAGCGCCGGGCGGTCTGGACATCCACCGGGCCGGCCGGCGTGATGGTGATGTCCAGCTGGCCGAGGTGCGCCGGCCGCTCGTAGCGGCGCGCGGTCTGGCCCAGCTCGGCCAGCACCTGCGCGGTCCGGTCGAGGTCCATGTTCCAGCCGTACCAACCGTTTCCGCTCTGTACGGCGCGGCGCAACGCGGCCGGTGTCTCGCCGCCGATCACGATCGGGGGATGTGGTTGCTGGACCGGGCGGGGGCGCTGGATGACGCCGGCGAACGAGACGAACCGCCCGTCGAACGCCGGCACCGGCTCGTCCCACAGCGCGCGCATGGCGGCGAGGTACTCATCGGTGCGGGCACCGCGATCGGCCAGCGACGCGCCGAGCGCGCGCAGCTCGGGCTCGACGTAGCCGACCCCGATGCCGACGGTCAACCGCCCGCCGGACAGCACATCTAGCGAGGCGAGCTGCTTGGCCAGCAACACCGGCTGGCGCTGCGGCAGCACGATCACCCCGATGCCGAGCCGTACCCGGGTGGTCACCGCGGCCATGAAGGTCAGCGCCACCAAGGCTTCCAGGCGTGGCTGTCCGGCCGGATCCCCCTCGCTAAAAGGCAACGCGATGTGGTCGCCGACCCAGAGCGCCTCGAACCCGGCCTCCTCGGCCAAGCGCGCCCGGCGTACCAGCGTCTCCGGATCCGCACTGCTGCCGCGATGCAGCCCGTACAGCGCCAGCTTCACCCGATCTCCCACAAGGTCCACAGCCTAGTACGCCGGTGGGCCGAGTTCCACGGTGATTTCCGCGCCGGCCGGCCGCTCCACGTTGAGGATCACCTGCCCACCGGACTCGGCGGCGATCCGGCGTACGATGTCCAGCCCCAACCCGGTCGAGCCGGCACCGCTCGCCCCGCGGTCGGGCCGTACGCTGGACAGGCCCGGCCCCTCGTCGGTGACCGTGAGCCGGGCACCGCCACCGGCCCGGTGCGCCAGCCGCACGGCGAACCCGCTGCCGTCCGGAGTGTGGGCAAACACGTTGTCCAGCAACGCATCCAGGCACGCGGCCAGATCGTCGGCGGAGACCCGTACCGGGATCGGCCCGGCGTGCACGGCGAGCGTGACCGTACGGCGTTCTTCGTCGGCCAGGGCGGTCCAGAACGCGACCCGCTCGGCGACGACAACCGTCGCGTCGCACCGGGTGGCGACCCCCGCCTGGGCACCGCGCCGGGCCGTCCGGATAATCTCGTCGACCGTGCGCTCCAGGGCGTCCAGGTGTGCCGTGATCCGGGTCCGCTCGGTGGTGCTTGACAGCGTCTCCGCATCGATGCGGAGCGCGGTCAACGGGGTACGCAGCCGGTGCGACAGGTCGGCGGTGGCCTCCCGCTCGCGGGCCAGCAACTGCCCGATCC
>DASRRF010000227.1:0-5383 GCA_035695905.1 Micromonosporaceae bacterium
CGCCTCCAGGTCGTCCAGCGCGGCGAGCAGCCGGCCCAGCTCGTCCGAGGTGACCAGCCCGGCCCGGGCCAGCACCCGGGCGTGCGCGCGCGAGGCGGCCAGGTCGTACGGCGCGAGCCGCCAGTCGAACTGCACACTGACCGACAGCCGGGCGAGCGCCTCCGCGGGCCCGCCGGCGAACCGGCCGCCCCACAACCTCATCGCCCCGGTGTCCGCCAGACTGGTCTCGTCGGTCACGAAACCATTCTGCCGTCGCGGGCCGCGGCCAGCCGGCTCGGCAGGCCCCACAGCTCGACGAAGCCGCGCGCCTGCGACTGGTCGAACGTGTCACCGGTGTCGTAGGTCGCCAGGCCGAAGTCGTAGAGCGACGCCTCCGAACGACGGCCGGTCACCACGGCCCGCCCGCCGTGCAGGACCAGCCGTACCTCACCGGAGACGTGCCGCTGCGCGTCGTCGATGAATGCGTCCAGCGACGCCTTCAACGGCGAGAACCACAGCCCGTCGTAGACCAGCTCGCCCCAGCGCTGGTCCACGCCCCGCGTGAACCGGGCCAGATCCCGCTCGACGGTCACGTTCTCCAGCTCCTGATGTGCCGTGATCAGAGCGATTGCCGCGGGTGCCTCGTACACCTCCCGGCTCTTGATCCCCACCAGGCGATCTTCGACCATGTCGAGGCGGCCGACGCCCGCCGCGCCCGCCCGTCGGTTCAGCTCCAGGATCAGGTGGTACGGCGTGAGCCGGCGCCCGTCCAGCGACACCGGTACCCCGGACTCGAAGCCGATCACCACCTCGTCCGGCTGGTGCGGGCCGGCCGGGTCCGCGGTGTACTCGTACACGTCCTCGATCGGTGCGTTCCAGATGTTCTCCAGGAACCCGGTCTCCACCGCCCGGCCCCACAGGTTCTGGTCGATCGAGTACGGCGAGCGGTGCGAGACGTCGATCGGCAGGCCCTTCTCCTCCGCGTACCCGATGGCCTTGTCCCTGGTCCAGGCGAAATCGCGGGCCGGCGCCACCACGCGCAGATCCGGTGCGAGGCAGCCGATGCCGACCTCGAAGCGGACCTGGTCGTTGCCCTTGCCGGTGCAGCCGTGCGAGACTGCGGTGCCGCCGTGGGTGCGGGCGGCCGCGACCAGATGCTTGACGATCAGCGGCCTCGACAGCGCCGAGACCAGCGGGTACCGGTCCATGTAGAGCGCGTTGGCGCGCAGCGCCGGTACGCAGAAGTCGGCGGCGAACTCCTCGCGCGCGTCGACCACCTCGGCCTCGACCGCACCGCAGTCCAGTGCGCGCTGGCGGATCGCGGTGAGGTTCTCGCCACCCTGGCCGACGTCGACGGCGACCGCGATAACCTCGGCGCCCATCTTCTCGGCGAGGTACGGAATGGCGACGGAGGTGTCCAGTCCCCCGGAGTACGCGAGGACAACCCGCTCGGTCATGTGCTGCCGTTCCCTTCTGCTGTGTCTGCCCAGGTGGCCAACTTGTCCGCGAGCACGCGGCCGGCGCCGTCGGCGTGCTCGCGCGCCACGACGAGAATCGTGTCGTCTCCGGCGATCGTGCCGACCACGTCCGGCAGACCGGACCGGTCCAGCGCGCTGGCCAGGAACTGCGCGGCGCCCGGTGGGGTACGCAGCACGACCAGGTTCCCGCTGTAGTCGGTGCCGGTCAGCAGCTCGCGGAGCAGCCGGACCAGCCGGGCCGGGGCCTGTTCCGCCGAGCGCATCGGCGGCCGGCCCTCCTCCGGTACGACGTACGCGGCGGGTCCGCCGTCGGTCCCGCGCAGCTTCACCGCGCCCAGCTCCTCCAGGTCCCGGGAGAGGGTGGCCTGGGTGACCTGGATGCCGGACGCGGCGAGCAACAGGGCCAGCTCGGTCTGTGACCGGACCGCGCGATCCCGGATCAGCTCCACGATCCGCGCATGCCGCGCGGTCTTCGTCACCGGCCCGGTCATGTCAGCCCCGTCATGCCGGCCCCAGCAGCCAGGTGAGCAGCGCCTTCTGCGCGTGCAACCGGTTCTCCGCCTGGTCCCAGGCGGCGCTCGCCGGGCCGTCCAGCACCCCGTCGGTGATCTCCTCGCCCCGGTGCGCGGGCAGGCAGTGCAGCACGATGGCCCACGGCTCGGCCTGGGCCAGGAGCAGATCATTGATCTGGTACGGCAGGAACGGCGTGACCCGGTCCTGGCCGTCACCCTCGTCACCCATCGACGTCCACGTGTCGGTGGCCAGTACGTCCGCGCCGGTGACCGCGTCCTTCGGGTCGTTCACCATGGTGATGCTGCCGCCGGTACCAGCGGCGATCTGCGCGGCCCGGGCCACGATCGCGGCCTGCGGTGCGTACGACGCCGGACCGCTCAGCCGCACGTGCAGGCCGGCCGTAGCACCGGCGAGCAGGTACGAGTGCGCCATGTTGTTCGCCGTGTCGCCGAGGTAGGTCAGCGTCCGGCCGGCCGTACCGCCCAGCCGCTCGCGTACCGTCTGCAGGTCGGCGAGCAGCTGGCAGGGGTGGTACCCGTCGGTGAGCGCGTTGACGACCGGCACCGTGGCCGCCCCGGCCAGCGCCTCCAGCCGGGTGTCCGCGAAGGTACGTACCACGATCGCGTCCACGTAGCGGGACAGCACCCGGGCGGCGTCCTCGACCGTCTCGCCGCGGCCGAAATGGGTGTTCTGCGCGTCGATGACCACCGGGTGCGCGCCCAGCTGCGCGATGCCAACCTCGAACGAGACCCGGGTACGCAGCGACGGCTTCTCCAGCAGCACCGCGACCGCCTTGCCGGCCAGCGAGGTTGCCGGCGCGGCTCCCTTACCGGCCGCGGCGAGGTCGAGCACGGTGGTCTGCTCGGCCGGGGTCAGGTCGTCGTCGCGCAGGAAGTGGCGGATCATGTGTGAGCCTCCAGAGCGGACAGGGCCGCGGGCAGGGCGGCGAGGAACGCGCTCGCCTGCGCAGCGGACAGGATCAACGGCGGAGCCAGCCGGATCACGTCGGGCTGGACCGGGTTGACCAGGAACCCGAGGTCCCGCAGCGCCATCGCCGCCGGTCCGGAGACCGGCGCGGTGAGTACGACACCGAGCAGCAGGCCGGCACCGCGTACCCCGGCCACCAGCGGGTGGCCCAGCGCCTCGATCCCGCTGGTCAGCTGCTCGCCGATCCGCTTGACGCGATCCAGCAACCCCTCGCCGGCGATCGTACGCAGCACCGCCAGCGCCGCCGCGCAGCACACCGGGTTTCCGCCGAAGGTGCTGCCGTGGCTGCCCGGGGTCAGCAGCGCCGCGGCGTCGCCCAGCGCGACACAGGCGCTGATCGGCAGCCCGCCGCCGAGCCCCTTGGCGAGCGTGACGACATCCGGCGCCACCCCCTCGGCCTGGTGCGCGAACCAGTGCCCGGTACGGCCGATGCCGGTCTGCACCTCGTCGAGTACGAGCAGAGCGCCGCGCCGGGCGGTGATCTCCCGGGCCGCGGCGAGGTAGCCGGCCGGCGGGACCACGATGCCGGCCTCGCCCTGGATCGGCTCCAGGATGACCATCGCGGTGGCCTCGCTGACCGCCGCGTCCAGCGCGGCCACGTCGCCGTACGACACGTGGCTGACCTCGCCGGGCAGCGGCTGGAACGGCTCGGTCTTCGCCGGCTGGCCGGTCAGCGCGAGCGCACCCATGGTCCGGCCGTGAAACGCGTTCTCCGCGGCCACCACGTGCGACCGCCCGGTACGCCGGGACAGCTTGAACGCCGCCTCGTTGGCCTCCGCGCCCGAGTTGCCGAAGAACACCCGGCCGGGCCGGCCGATCAGCGCGAGCAGCAGCTCGGCGAGGGCCACCGGCGGCTCGGTGAGGTAGAAGTTCGAGACGTGGCCGAGGGTGGCCAGCTGCTCGGTGACCGCGGAGACCACGGCCGGGTGGCCGTGGCCGAGCGCGTTGACCGCGATCCCGCTGAGAAAGTCCACATAGGACTTTCCGGTGTCGTCTTCGACGACCGCGCCGCTGCCGCGTACCAGGGTGATCGGCGGGGTGCCGTAGGTGTCCATCATCACCGCGGACCAGCGCTCGCTGAGCGTGCTCATGAGCCGATCACCATCGTGCCCAAACCTTCCGAGGTGAAGACCTCCAGCAGCGTGGAGTGCGCGACCCGGCCATCCACGATGTGCGCCCGCGGTACCCCGCCGCGGATCGCGCGCAGGCAGGCCTCCAGCTTGGGCACCATGCCCGCTGCCATCGCCGGTAGCAGCGCCTCGGCCTGCTCCGCGGTCAGCTCGGAGACCAGGCTGTCCGGGTCCGGCCAGGTTGCGTAGACGCCCGCCACGTCGGTGAGCACGACGAGCTTGCGGGCACCGAGAGCGACCGCGAGCGCGGCCGCGGCGGTGTCCGCGTTGAGGTTGTGCAGTACGCCGCCGGCGTCCGGCGCGACCGTGGCGACGACCGGGATCCGGCCGGCCGCGATGAGGTCGTCGACCGCGGCGGTATGCACCGTTGCCACGTCCCCGACCAGCCCGACGTCCACCGGCTGGCCGTCCACCCAGGCCGGCCGGCGTACCGCGGTGAACAGCCGGGCATCCTCGCCGGACAGCCCGACCGCAAATGGCCCGTACTCGTTGATCAACCCGACCAGCTCGCGGCCGACCTGACCGACCACCACCATCCGGACCACGTCCATCGTCTCCGGGGTGGTGACCCGCAGCCCACCGCGGAACTCGGTGGCGATGCCGAGCCGGCCGAGCATCGCCGAGATCTGCGGGCCGCCGCCGTGAACCACCACCGGGCGCAAGCCGGCGTACCGCAGGAAGACCATGTCCGCGGCGAACGCCCGGCACAGCTCCGGCGAGGCCATCGCGTGCCCGCCGTACTTCACCACGATCGTCGCGCCGTGGAAACGGGCCAGCCACGGCAGCGCCTCGATCAGCGTCTCCGCTTTGGCCTGCGCACTGTGCACCGCGGTAGTCGTCACGTCGAGTACGCCGAGTTCTCCCGGACGTACCCGAGTGAGAGGTCGTTGGTCCAGATCGTCGCGGCGTCGCGACCGGCGTGCAGGTCGATCACGATGGACACGTCCCGCCCGGTCAGGTCGACCTTCGCGCGATCCTCGCCGGCGGCGCCGGCCCGGCAGACCCACACGCCGTTGATCGCCACGTCCAGCTCGTACGGCACGAACCGGGCGCCGGTGGTGCCCACCGCGGCGAGGATCCGGCCCCAGTTCGGGTCGCTGCCGAACAGCGCGGTCTTCACCAGGTTGTTCCCCGCCACCGCCCGGCCGACCTCAACCGCGTCCGGTTCGCTGGCCGCGCCGACCACCTCGATCGCAATGTCCTTTGTGGACCCTTCGGCGTCGGACAGCAGCGCGGCGGCCAGCTCCCGGCAGGCCCGGATGACCACCGCGGTCAGCTCGGCCGGCGCCGGCTCGA
>DASRRF010000228.1:0-3885 GCA_035695905.1 Micromonosporaceae bacterium
ATGCGGGACGCGGCCCGGGCGTTGGGCGTCGATGCGTACGCCTGGGTGCTCGCCGGCGGGGATGACCACGCCCTGGTCGCGACGTTCCCGGCCGGCACGGAGCTGGCTGAGGAGTGGCACGTGATCGGCTCGGTCCGCGAAGGCGCCGGGGTGACCGTGGACGGCAAGCCGTACGCGGGGCCGGGCGGCTGGGAGCACTTCCGGTAGGGCCTCTTGCGGGGTTGGAGCGGCATCCCGCGCGCGGGATGCCGCTCCAACCCCGAAAGAGCGGCGTCGTACCCTAGCCCACGTGACGGATCTTGAGATCAGGCCGATGCGGTACGGCGCAGCCGTGGTCCAGGCGCTCGTCGAGGACGCGATGGCCGACCTGACGCAGCGGTACGGCAGTGGCGACGAGACCCGGATCGACGCGATGGACTTCGATCCACCCGACGGCGCGTTCCTGGTGGCCTACTCCGCCGGGCAGCCGGTGGCCTGCGGCGGCTGGCGCTCCCGCGATGACGACGCGGGGCTGGCGGAAATCAAGCGGATGTACACCCGCCCGCAGGCGCGCGGTCGCGGCATCGCGCGGGCGGTGCTGACCGCGCTGGAGGATTCGGCGCGCGACGCCGGCCGTGGGCGGATGATCCTGGAGACCGGAGAACGCCAACCGGAGGCGATCAGCCTCTACCGGACCGCTGGATACCAGCGGATTGCGAACTTCGGGCACTATCGCGACGAGCCGGACTGCCTGTCGTTCGGCAAGGACCTCTAGCCCCGCCGCGACCTCTAGCTCAGCCGCGGGTGACCTTGCCGGCCTTGATGCACGACGTGCAGACCTGCATCTTGCGGGTCGTGCCGCCGCCGGCCGGGGTACGCACGGTCTGGATGTTCGGGTTCCAGCGGCGCTTGGTCCGGCGGTGCGAGTGGGACACGTTGTAGCCGAAGCCTGGCCCCTTGCCACAGACGTCACACACGGCAGCCACGGGAATCTCCTGGGATTTCGGTAATCGACTCACCCGGCCAGCTCCCGGGCAACCCGCCCAGGTTACCCGATCGGCCGGGCCGCCGGCGAACCGGGCCGTTCGTCACGTTCCCGGGTGCTGGCCCGTCCGCGAGAGGAGGAGGGTCGCCATGAGAGTTCTGCTCGCCGGGGCCACCGGTGCCGTGGGCGCGCCGTTGACCCGCCAGCTCATCGCCGCCGGACATCACGTGCTCGGCCTCACCCGAACCCCGGGCCACCTGCCGGCCCTGCGTGCCGCCGGGGCCACCCCGGTGCTGGCGGACGCGATGGACCGCGATGCGCTGCTGCGGGCGCTGGACGGGCAGGCCGCCGATGCCGTCGTACACCAGCTGACTGCCTTGAAGCGGGCACCGATGCGGTATCGGGACATGGCCGGCACGAACGCCCTACGGGTCAGCGGCACGAAGAACCTGCTCGCCGCGGCCGACCTGGTCGGCGCGTCCCGCTTCGTGACCCAGTCGATAATCCTCGGGTACGGGTTGAGCGACCACGGTTCCCGCGTGCTGACCGAGGCCGATCCGTTCGCGGTGCCGGTACCGGGTCCGCTCGGGGCCGTCATCGCCGCGCTCGCCGCCACCGAGCAACAGGTGTTCGCCGCACCCGGCATCGACGGCATCTCGTTGCGGTACGGGCTGTTCTACGGCCGCGCGGGTATCGAGACCTTTGTCGAGTTGTTGCGCCGCCGTCGCTTCGCGGTGCCCCGCGGCGGTGGCGGGCTGGCCTGCTGGATCCACGTCGACGATGCCGCTGCGGCCACGGTCGCCGCGCTGGAACGCGGTCGGGCCGGTCAGGCGTACAACATCGTGGATCGCGAGCCGGTGCGCTTCGGTGACTTCGCCGACGAGATCGCCACGTCGTTCGGCGCGCCCAGAGCGATCCGGGTACCCGGCTGGATGCTCGGCGTCATGCCGTACGCCAAAGCGTTCATCACCACCTCGATGCGGGTGTCGACCGCGAAGGCCAGCCAGGAACTGGGTTGGTCGCCCGCGGTGCCAACCTACCGGGACGGCATCCGCGCGCTCGCTGCGATTCTGGCGCCGGCTCCGCCGGCGCGGGGGCCTGGCCCTGAGGCCGCCCTGTAGCCGACCGTCACTCCAGTCGCTGCGCTCCTTTCGCTTTGGGTCGGCTGCGGGCGGCGGGCGAGGCCCCGACTAGGCTTCGGAGATGTGCCGAGCAGCTTGGATGCCACCGCGGTCCGCCGCTGGTGCGCGGCCGGGCTGGCCGGGCTGCGCCGCTGCCAGCGGGAGATCGACGAGCTGAACGTCTACCCGGTGCCCGACGGCGACACCGGTACGAACCTGGTGCTCACCCTCGCCGCCGCGGACCAGGCGCTGGACGAGACTGGCGACGGTTCGGTGCAGGCGGTCCTCGCGGTGATGGCCCGCGGTGCGCTGCTCGGCGCCCGGGGCAACTCGGGCGTGATCGTGTCGCAGATCCTGCGCGGGCTCGCCGACGCGCTGGCCGGGGCGGCCACCGTGCACGGCGGCGAGCTGGCCGCCGCGCTGCACCGGGCGGCCGCGGCGGCGTACGGCGCGGTCGCCGAACCGGTCGAGGGCACGATCCTGTCCGTGGCCAGCGCGGCCGCGTCGGCCGCGCGGTCGGCGGGTGACGACCTCGACTCCGTGGTACGCGCGGCGGCCCGCGCCGCGACCGAGGCGCTCGCCCGTACCCCGGAACAGTTGCCGGTGCTGGCCCGGGCCGGCGTCGTCGATGCCGGCGGCCGGGGGCTGGTGGTGTTGCTCGACGCGCTGGTGGAGGTCGTCACCGGGGACGCCGCACCGGGGCCGGCACCGTCGCCGGTGCGGGTCCGCGGCCCGGTCACCGTGTCGCGGGAGATGGGCTCCGAGACTTTCGGGTACGAGGTGCAGTACCTGCTGGACGCGACCGCGGAGGCGGTGGCTGGACTGCGTACCGCGCTCGCCGGCCTCGGCGACTCGATCGTGGTGGTTGGGGCTGGCGCGCCGGACGCGGCCGGCGTGCAGACCTGGAACGTGCACGTACACGTGAACGATGTCGGCTCCGCGCTCGAGGCCGGGGTCCGGGCCGGCCGGCCACACCGGATCGCGGTCACCAGATTCGCCGATCAGGTACCAGCTCCCGCGCTGGATCCGGGCGCCCGGGCCGCGGTCGTGGTCGCGCCGGGACCGGGGCTCGCCGAGCTGTTCGCCGCGGACGGCGCCGTACCGGTGGACGGCACACCGTCCACTGTGGAGGTTCTCGATGCGGTGCTGTCTACCCGGGCCGGGCACGTCGTCGTGCTGCCCAACGACACCAACAACCACCCGGTGGCGGCCGCGGCCGCGAGCGAGGCGGCCCGGCACGGCGTCGTGGTCCGGGTGGTACCTACCCGGTGCGCCGTACAGGCACTGGCCGCCCTCGCCGTACGGGATCGACGCCGGCCGTTCGACGACGACGTGATCGCGATGGCCGAGGCGGCCGGCGCCTGCCGGTACGCGGAGGTGACCACGGCCAGCCGGGCGGCCCTGACCGTCGCCGGCCAGTGCCAGCCGGGCGACATCCTCGCGCTCGTCGAGGGCGAGGTGAACCTGATCGGCGCCGACCTCGCGCAGACCTGCCGGGAACTGCTCGACCGGATGCTGGCCGGCGGCGGTGAGCTGGTCACGCTCGTAGTCGGCGCGGGCGCGCCGGCCGGGTTGGGCGAGCTGCTGACCGAGCACCTCGGGTCGGCCTGGCCGTTTGTCGAGTCGCATCTGTTCGCGGGTGGGCAGCCGCACTACCCGCTGCTGGTGGGGGTTGAATGACCAGTTTGGACAGTCCGCTTCGGACGGTGGTGGGGGACAAGACGGCCAAGGCGCTCGCCGCCCACCTGGACCTGGCCACGGTGGGCGACCTGCTCTACCACTTCCCCCGGCGGTACGACG
>DASRRF010000229.1:0-17617 GCA_035695905.1 Micromonosporaceae bacterium
GCACCGGCGGCAAGCACCGCAGCGTGGCGATCGCCGAGGAGCTCGCCCGCCGGCTGCGCGAACTGCGGCTGTCCGCCAACGCCCCGCACCGCGACCTGGGGCGCGAGTGATGCGCGCGCGGCAGGAGGCAGCGTGAGAGTCGTCGCGTTCGGCGGAGGGCACGGCCTCAGCGCGATCCTGCGGGCGCTGCGACTGACCGGCGAAGACCTCGGGATCACCGCGGTCGTCACGGTCGCCGACGACGGCGGGTCCAGCGGCCGGCTGCGCGCGGACCGCGGCGCGCTGCCACCGGGCGACCTGCGGCAGGCGCTGGTCGCGCTCGCCGCGGACGACCCGCTGGCGATCCGCACCGCGGAGCTGCTGCAGTACCGCTTCGGTGGGGCCGGCGAGCTGGCCGGGCACGCGGTCGGCAACCTGCTGCTCTGCGGGCTGATGGAGTTCTACGGCGACTCGGTGACCGCGCTGGACCATGCGGCGATGCTGGTCGGCGCGGCCGGCCGGGTGCTGCCGATGTCCCGGCTGCCGGTACAGATCGAGGCGGAGGTGCGCGGCGCCGACCCGGCCCGGCCGTCCGCCGTGGTCACCGTCCGCGGGCAGCATGCGGTCGCGGTCACTCCCGGCACTGTCGAGCGGGTACGGCTGGAGCCTGGCGAACCGCCGGCGTGCGCGGAGGCGGTCGAGGCGGTCCGGACCGCGGACTGGCTGCTGTTCGGCCCGGGCAGCTGGTACACCAGCGTGATCCCGCACCTGCTGGTGCCGGAACTGGCCGCCGCGATCGTGGCGGGTCTTGCCCGCCGGCTGATCACCCTGAACCTGGCGAACGAACCGGAGACGGCCGGCCTGTCACTGGCCGGACACCTCGGCGCGCTCGCCCGGTACCTCCCGAAACTGCGCGCGGATGTGGTTCTCGCCGACACCCGGGCGGTTGGCGACCCCGAACCTGTCCGACGTGCGGCAGAATCGCTGGGTGCGCGGCTTGTGCTCGCCCCGGTCGCCGTACCGGACCTTCCGGACGGCGTACCCCGACACGATCCGGTCGCGCTAGCGGCCGCCCTGGTGCCCGTGCTGGGTGCCGCTCGTTAGCACGTAGGAATCGACGGCGTACTGCGCGCCGTGAACCCACCACCGTGAGGTGACACGACGATGGCGATGACCGCAGCGGTCAAGGACGAGCTGAGCCGGGTCGACGTACCCAAGCCCTGCTGCCGCCGTGCGGAGATGGCCGCGCTTCTCCGGTTCGCCGGCGGCCTGCACATCGTCTCCGGGCGGGTGGTGGTCGAGGCGGAGCTGGACACCGGCGCGGTCGCGCGCCGGCTGCGCCGCGAGGTGGCCGAGGTGTACGGCTACCCGAGCGAGATTCACGTGCTCGCCTCCGGCGGGCTGCGCAAGGGCAGCCACTACATCGTCCGGGTGGTCAAGGACGGCGAAGCGCTGGCCCGGCAGACCGGGCTGCTGGACGTACGCGGCCGCCCGGTACGCGGGCTGCCCCCGCACGTGGTCTCCGCGAACGTCTGCTGCGCGGTCTCCGCGTGGCGCGGCGCGTTCATGGCGCACGGCTCGCTGACCGAGCCGGGGCGGTCCTGCGCGCTGGAAATCACCTGCCCCGGCCCTGAGTCGGCGCTCGCCCTGGTCGGTGCGGCCCGGCGGATCGGGATCACCGCGAAGGCCCGCGAGGTGCGTGGGGTGGACCGGGTCGTGGTCAAGGACGGTGACGCGATCGCTGCGCTGCTCACCCGGATCGGTGCGCACTCCAGCGTGCTGGCCTGGGAGGAGCGGCGGGTACGCCGGGAGGTACGGGCAACCGCGAACCGGCTGGCCAACTTCGACGACGCGAACCTGCGCCGCTCGGCGCGGGCGGCGGTGGCCGCGGCGGCCCGGGTCACCCGGGCGCTGGAGATCCTCGGCGAGGACGCGCCGCACCACCTGACCTCGGCCGGCCGGCTCCGGCTGGACCACCGGCAGGCCTCGCTGGAGGAGCTCGGCGCGCTGGCCGACCCGCCACTGACCAAGGACGCCATCGCCGGGCGGATCCGCCGGCTGCTCGCGCTGGCCGACAAGCGGGCCCGCGACCTCGGCGTACCGGACACCGAGGCGGCCGTCACCCCGGAGATGCTCGCCTTCTCGTAGTGGCTGAGGGAGGGCCCGGCCCCTGTTTCGGGCCGGGCCGCCGGTGACCGGGTTACCTCTTGATCAGCCAGTAGCTGTGCAGCTCGTTGTCCGTGAACTCGGTGGGCCACGGGTACGTGCCCAGCGTGTGCCCGTCGATCGACAGCAGCCGCACCGTGCGGTGCTCGATGCTGAGCAGCCGATCGTCGTCGATCCAGAACACCGCACGGTCGTCATCGGTGCTGAACTCGGCGACCACGCGTCCGGTTGCGGCCTCCATCACCACCGTGTTGGACCCGGGAAGCGTCCCGTCGGGGCGGCGGGTGACGAGGTACCGCCCGTCCGGCGACCAGACGTGACCCCGCGGGTCCTCAACCGGTAGCGGCAGGATCCGGGTCGGGTGGCCGTCGACGACGGAGTACGCCTGTAGCTGGTGCCCGTTGGAGATGGGTATCACCACTTCGCTGTCGCCCGGCAGGAACGCGACGCTGCTGGCGCCTACCGTGCCGCCTGGCGCCCAACGCAGGTTCCGGGTGGTCAGGGCCACCGCATCGGCGAGCACGAGATTGTCATCCTCAGCGCGGTAGACGAACCGCCGCCCGTCGGCGGCCCAGTCCACCATGCCGTCAACACCGCGCCGTGGCAGCCATCGCACCTTGTCCGTATGCAGGTCCAGCACGCCGATGCGGTTGTCATCCGTACCAACCATGACCAGGTCCCCGGTCGGTGCCGGAATCGCGATGTTGTACGGCAGCGAGCGGAACCTTCCCCGTACCCAGTCCCACAGCCATAGCTCGTCGGCGCCGTTCGGCCCGGTGACCAGCAGCCAGCCGTCAACCAGCCGGACCGGACCATCCTGCACCGAGGGCGGGGCCGGGGGGCTTGACCTGGTGGGTACGGACGCATTGACACTCGGCGGCGGGACCTGGTGTGTTCCACGGTCATGCAGCAGTACGTACGGCGTCGCGACGGCGGCGGTGGCCACGACCGCGGCCGCAGCGGTGAGCGCGCCGCGCCGGATCCGGATCCGCCCGGCCCGCCGGAGCGCCGGCGCGGTCAGGTTGGCCGGTCGTACCTCGGCGGCGAGTTCGTGCAGGGTTTCGCGTACCGCGTCGTCCAGTTCGGTACTCACGACGCCACCTCCTTGGGTATCAGCCGGTTGGGGTTCTCCAGGTGTCGCAGCTTGGCCAGGGCTCGGGCCGCCTGGCTGCCGACGGTGCCGGTGGAACAGCCGAGGATCTCGGCGACCTGGTGCTCGCTGAGGTCCTCCAGGTACCGCAGGACGAGTACGGCCCGCTGCCGGGCGGGCAACGTGGCCAGCGCATCACGGATCTGCAGCCGTACCGCGGCATCGGTGGCCAGGTCACCCGGACCGGGCCGCTCGGGCGGCGTGGCGGTCGGGTGTTCCGGCCGGCGCCTGCGCCACCGCCAGGCGCTGACGAAGTCCCGGTAGAGGATCCGGCGCACGTAGTGCTCCGCTTCACCCTGGATCGCCGACCATTTCGTGGCAGCCTTGGCCAGCGCGGTCTGCAGCAGGTCCTCGGCACTGTGCTGGTCGCCACACAGGGCGTACGCAGCCCGCAGGAGTGCGTGCGAGCGCTGGTTGACGAATTCGGTGAACTCCCGTTCCGCGGTCTCGTCCAAGCCGCGTCACCTCCTTCGTTCCTTGAAGACGCCGGCTGGGGTCGGCACCTTGCATCCTGTGCGCGCCGTTCCGCCCAGGTGCCGCGGGGTCCGGCCGGCGGCTCGGATAGGGTCATGAGAGCGGCGACGAGGCCGGCGGACCGCTAGCGAGGACACTGACGAGGGGATGAAACCTGTGACCATCCGGGTTGGCATCAACGGCTTTGGCCGGATCGGCCGGAACTTCTACCGCGCGGCGCTGGCCTGCGGGGCGGGGATCGAGCTGGTCGGCGTCAACGACCTGACCGACAACGCCACACTGGCGCACCTACTCAAGTACGACAGCATCCTGGGCCGGCTGCCGTACGAGGTGAAGGCGACCGCGGAGGAGATCACCGTCGGCGGGCAGAGCTTCCGGGCGTTCGCCGAGCGGGACCCGGCCAAGCTGCCCTGGGGTGAGCTCGGCGCGGACGTGGTGCTCGAGTCGACCGGGTTGTTCACCGACGCGACCAAGGCCAAGGTGCACGCGGACAACGGCGCGAAGAAGGTGATCATCTCAGCGCCGGCGAAGAACGAGGACGTCACGCTCGTGATGGGGGTCAACGAGCAGACCTACGACCCGGCCCGGCACACGATCATCTCCAACGCTTCGTGCACCACGAACTGCCTCGCCCCGATGGTCAAGGTGCTGCACGAGGCGTTCGGCATCGAGTACGGGTTGATGACCACGATCCACGCGTACACCCAGGACCAGAACCTGCAGGACGGCCCGCACAAGGACCTGCGCCGGGCCCGGGCGGCCGCGATCAACCTGGTGCCCACCTCGACCGGCGCGGCCACCGCGATCGGCCTGGTGATCCCCGAGCTCAAGGGCAAGCTCGACGGGTACGCCGTACGCGTGCCGATCCCGACCGGCTCGGCGACGGATCTCACCGTGACGGTCGGCCGCCGGACCACGGTCGACGAGGTCAACGAGGCGATGCGGGCGGCCGCCGCGGGCGCGCTCGCGGGGATCCTGACGTACACCGAGGACGAGATCGTCTCCGCGGATATCGTCACCGACCCGGCCTCGTGCGTCTTCGACGCCGGCCTGACGAAGGTCATGGGGGACGGCCGGATGGTCAAGGCGCTCGGCTGGTACGACAACGAGTGGGGCTACTCGAACCGGCTGGTGGACCTCGCGACGTACGTGGGTGCCCGGCTCTAGTGCGTACCCTCGACGATCTTCTGAAAGAGGGTGTCGCGGGACGGCGGGTGCTGGTACGTGCGGACCTGAACGTGCCGCTCGACGGCACCCGCATCATCGACGATGGTCGGATCCGGGCGGTGCTGCCCACAGTGGACACTCTGCGGGCGGCCGGCGCCCGGGTGGTGGTCTGCTCGCACCTCGGCCGCCCCAAGGGCGGTCCGGACCCGGCGTTCTCGCTGGCACCGGTCGGGCAACGGCTGGCCGAGCTGCTCGGCGCCGGGGTGGCGTTCGCGTCGGACACCGTCGGCGAGTCGGCACGGTCCACTGTGGACAGCCTGGATGACGGCGGCGTCGCGCTGCTGGAGAACGTGCGGTTCAACCCGGGGGAGACCAGCAAGGACGATGCCGAGCGCGGTGCGTTCGCGGACCGGCTCGCCGCGCTCGCACAGTGCTATGTGGACGATGCGTTCGGCGCGCTGCACCGCAAGCACGCCAGCGTGTACGACGTACCGGCCCGGCTGCCGCACTACGCCGGCGGGCTGGTGCTGCGCGAGGTCGAGGTGCTGCGCCGGCTGACCGGGGACGGCGTGGCGCGGCCGTACGCGGTGGTGCTGGGCGGCGCGAAGGTCTCCGACAAGCTCGCCGTGATCAACGCGTTGCTGCCGCGGGTGGACCGGCTGCTGGTCGGCGGCGGCATGTGCTTCACGTTCCTGGCCGCCCAGGGGTACGAGGTGGGCGGCTCGCTGCTCGAAGCCGACCAGATCGACTCGTGCCGCGAGCTGCTGCGGTCGGACAAGATTGTCCTACCGGTCGACATCGTGGTGTCCCCGTCGGAGACGGTGGTGCCGGCGGCGGGCATCCCGGCCGCCGAGAAGGGCCTGGACATCGGCCCGGCCAGCGTTGCGGCGTTCGCCGAGGCCATTGCGCCGGCGCGCACGGTGTTCTGGAACGGGCCGATGGGCGTCTTCGAGCTGGCCCCGTTCGCGGCCGGCACCCGCGGGGTGGCCGAGGCGATCGCCAAGCTGGACGCGTTCACCGTCGTCGGCGGCGGGGACTCGGCGGCCGCGGTACGCCAGTTGGGGCTCGACGAGCACGCGTTCGACCACATCTCCACCGGCGGCGGCGCGTCGTTGGAGTACCTCGAGGGCAAGACCCTACCGGGCCTGGTGGCCCTGGAGGAACGATGAGTGACCCGGCCCGCCGGCCCCTGATGGCCGGAAACTGGAAGATGAACCTGACCCACTTCGAGGCGATCTCGCTGGTCCAGAAGCTCGCGTTCAGCCTGACCGAGCAGCAGCTCAGCGACGTGGAGACGGTCGTGCTGCCGGCGTACATCGCGATCCGCAGCGTGCAGACCCTGGTCGACGGCGACCGGCTGCTCATCGGGTACGGCGCACAGGACCTGTCCCCGTACCCCAACGGTGCCTACACCGGCGACGTGTCCGGGGCGATGTTGGCCAAGCTCGGCTGCCAGTACGTGGTCGTCGGGCACTCGGAGCGGCGGGCCTACCACGCCGAAGACGACGCGCTGGTCAACGCGAAGGTGAAAGCGGCGCTGGGCAACGGGATCACGCCGATCCTGTGCGTCGGGGAGACGCTGGACATCCGGCGGGACGGCGATCATGTGGCGCACGTGGTCCGGCAGCTCGAGGCCGCGCTCGACGGGTTGTCCGCCGAACAGGTGGGCGGCGTCGTGGTCGCCTACGAGCCGGTCTGGGCGATCGGCACCGGCGAGACCGCCACCCCGCAGGACGCCCAGGAGGTGATCGGCGCCCTGCGAGACTGGCTCGGCGAGCGGTACGCCGGAGTGGCCGATCAGGTGCGCATCCTGTACGGCGGCTCGGTCAAGGCGGTGAACATCGCGGCGATCATGGCGCAGCCGGATGTTGACGGCGCTCTGGTCGGCGGGGCGAGCCTGGATGCCGAGGAGTTCGTGCAGATCTGCCGGTACCGCGACCACCTCATACGGTGAGTTACCGAGGGATTGCGCTGGGTCTGTCCTGGTTGCGATTCCGGTGCCCGTGTTCCCGCTGCCGCTCGGATCCGCCTAGAGTGTGCCGAGCGGGCTGGTCCGCCGGCCCGTCCCCCTCTCCCCACCCTGAGGACGATCATGCGACACAGCGGAAGCCTCCGGGCCGGCTGGCGTGTGCGCCGGGCCGTGCTCGCGTGCGTCGGCATTCTGTCCCTCGGCGTTGCCGCCTGCGACACCGCGGACGCCGCGAACCGCCCAGAGCTGCCCAAGCAAGGTGGAGTGCTGCGCCTGATTCTCGGTACGAAGGTGGAAAACCTGGACCCGCAGAAGATCGCGGCTGCCACTGACGCCAACATCAGCCGGCTGTTCACCCGGACGCTGACCACGTTCCGGTCCGAGCCGGGGGCGAAGGCGAGCGAGATCGTGGGGGATCTGGCCACCGACACCGGCCGGCCGACGGAGGGCAACCAGGTCTGGGACTTCACCTTGAAGAAGGACGTCAAGTGGCAGGACGGCACGCCGATCACCTGTGCCCAGGTGAAGTACGGCGTGGAGCGCAACTTCTCCAGCCTGTTCACCACCGGTTTGCAGTACCCGCGGCAGCTGTTGCAGGACAACGCGACGCCGTACGAGGGGCCGTTCAAGGGCGACAACAACAACAAGCGGGGTATGGAGTCGGTCCAGTGTGTTGATGCGAAGAGCATCCGGTTCCGGCTCAAGCAGCCGGTCGGCGACTTCGGGTACGCCGCGGCGCTGTCCGTCTTCGCGCCGGTCCCGCTGGACAAGGACGCCGACAAGGCGGCGTACAACCGCAAGCCGTTCTCCAGCGGGCCGTACAAGATTGTCGAGTCCACCGATGCGAAGATCGTGCTGGACCGCAACCCGTACTGGTCGCAAGGGAGCGACGCGGTGCGGCACGCGTACCCGGACCAGATCCTGATCACCGTGAACGACAACGGCCCGGCCGTGTCGTACGCGCTGATCCAGGACCAGGGCGACGCGCAGAACAGCGTGCAGCTGGACCTGGACGTCGCGTCGAACTTCGTCCAGCAGGTGGTCAACGACACCGACCTGTCCAAGCGCCTGATCACCGGTAGCCACACCGGCGTGCGGTACCTGGCCATCAACACCCGGCGGATCACCAACGTCAAGTGCCGGCAGGCCCTGGAGTACGCGGCGAACAAGCGCAAGTTCCGCAGCGCCATGGGCGGCTCGACCTTCGGCGAGCTGGCCAGCACCGCGGTATCCCCGAGCCTGCGCTCGCACAAGGACTTCGACCTGTACGAGACCAAGCAGAAGCCGGAGGGGGACCGGGACAAGGCCCGCCAGCTGTGGACCGATCCGGCGAACAAATGCCCGGCGCGGATCTCCATCGCGTTCCCGCAGGTCCGCAAGCGGCTGATGCAGGTGATCGCGGAGTCGTTCAACCTGGCCGGGATCGAGACCGACCTCAAGCCGGTTGACCCCACTAAGATCAACTATTTCTCGGACGCCATCGGCCGGCCGAGCAACCAGTACGACGTGATGTGGGCCGGCTGGATCGCCGACTGGGCGAACGGCTCCGCGGTGCTCCCGCCGCAGTTCGACGGGAACAACATCCCGAAGGGCGAGGACGCCAATGGCAACCAGAACTTCGCGCTGCTCAACGTTCCGGAAATCAACTCGGCGATCAGCGAGGCGATGGCCGAGTCGAACCTGGAGCAGCAGTACAGGTTGTGGGGCGAGCTGGACGAGCAGATCATGAAGCAGGCCCCGATCATCCCGCTGCTCTACATGACCTCGCAGCGGCTGGTCGGTTCGAACGTCCGCGGCGCGTTCATCCACCCGCAGTTCGGCGCACCGGACGTATGCGCCCTCGGCCTCGCCAAGCCGTGAGGCTATCCTTGACCCCGCCACCACGCCCGCTCACAGAGGAACGAGTCCGTCATGCCGATGGCATTTGCCTACACGTTGATCGTGTTGCTGCTGCTCTCCAGCGTGCTGCTGACGCTGCTGGTGCTGCTGCACCGCGGTAAGGGTGGCGGGCTGTCCAGCATGTTCGGCGGCGGCGTGTCGACCAGCCTCGCCGGGTCATCGGTGGCCGAGAAGAATCTTGATCGCTATACCATTTTGGTAGGAATCGTATGGTTCGCCTGTATTGTCGGGCTCGGGCTCTTTCTCAAGATTGCCCAGAGCAGCGGCACCTGACAATGGTGTGTGACCCCGCCCAGACGTCCTAGACTCATGCGCGCGGCCGGCGATCCTCGGCCGCGCGCAGGTGTTTCGGCACTGTCCCGTCGCCGGGCCGTGACTGTGGCCCGGTCCCCCCGACGCATGACAGGAGCAACGAGCCGTGGCAAGTGGCAGCGCCATTCGCGGCACCCGGGTCGGTTCGGGCCCTACCCGTCCAGCCGAGCGCTGTGAACCCGTACCCCGTCGTCCGGTGACCTACTGGTGCGCCAACGGGCACACCGTGGAGACCCTGTTCGCGGTGGGCGCACCGCCGCCGAAGACGTGGGACTGCCCCAAATGCGGACTACCGGCCGGGCAGGACCCGCTCAACCCGCCGGCGAAGCCGCGTACCGAGCCGTACAAGACCCATCTGGCGTACGTGAAGGAACGGCGTAGCGACGAGGACGGCGCGGCGATCCTCGCCGAGGCGCTGGCCCGGCTGCGCCAACGCCGCGGCACCGGCTGACCCGCGCTCTGCCGCAGCCGGCTTTCACCGCAGCCGGCTTTCACCGCAGGCTGCTTCAGCGCAGGCTGCGGAACCGGGGCGGGAGCGCGGCGGCCGCGGCCCGGTCCAGCAACCACAGCGTGCGATCGACGCCGTGTACGCCGGCCGCCGGCAGCTGCACCGGACCCGCGCCGGTCAACGCCATGCCCACCGCGCTGGCCTTGTCCGCCCCGGAGGCGAGCAGCCACACGTCCTCCGCCGAGTTGATCGCCGGCAGGGTGAGCGTGATGCGTACCGGTGGTGGCTTCGGGGAACCCCGTACCGCGCTCACCGGGCGGTGCTCGTACGCGGCCGGCTGCTCCGGGAAGACCGAGGCCACGTGGCCGTCCTCGCCGACCCCGAGCAGGAGCAGGTCGAAATGCGGAAGCCGGGCGGTGCCCGGGCGGGCGGCGCCGGCCAGGGTCTCCGCATACCGGGCCGCGGCGGCCTCCGGGTCGGCCCCGTCCCGGCCGTCGGAGGCCGGCATCGGATGCACCCGGCGCGGGTCCAGCCGGACCGCGTCCAGCAGGGCGGCCCGCGCCTGCGTCTCGTTGCGCTCCGGGTCACCGGCGGGCAGGAACCGCTCGTCGCCCCACCACACGTCGACGCGTGCCCAGTCGATCGCGTCCCGGGCCGGCGAGTCGCGAACCGCCCGGTAGACCCGGGCCGCGATCCGCCCGCCGGTCAGCACCACCGAGGCGATTCCGCGCTCGGCCTGGGCGTCCAGGATGCGTACCACCAGGCGGGCGGCGACGGCCCGGGCCAGCAGGTCCGGATCCGCGTGCACCTCCACGGCCGCCGTACTCATAAGGCAGCGGCTTCGGGGCGCTCGGCCAGCGCGGGGTCGTGCCAGACGTGTACTCGGGTGGCCGGCCGATCGTTCAGCCCGGCCGCACCCGTCGCGGCGGCGAGGGCGGCCGCGTACGGCTGGTCCGCGTCCAGCCGGCGCAGCTCCTCGGCCAGCTCGTCGCCGAGCCGGCGGGGTACCAGCGGCAGCGTACGGTCCTCGAACCCGGTGCAGTGCATGGTCGCCCTGCCGTTGCGCCGGGTCAGCGCGAACTCGGTGCCGCCGGACAGCTCGATCCGTACCGCCTGCAGGCCGTCCTCGGCCGGCACCGCGGTCGGCGCGACGCCGAGTCTGGCCTGCAACCACCCACCGAGCAGCGCGGCGGTGGGATCGTCGGCGGACGCGACCACGTGCACCGCGGTGACCGGGGCGGAGATCGTGTCGAACGCGCCGGCGATCAGCGTGCGCCACGGGGTGATCCGGGTCCAGGCCAGGTCGGTGTCACCGGGCGCGTAGTCGTTCGCCCGCTGGCGCAGCGCGCTGATCGGGTCCGGGCACACCGCCACATCGGTGATCCGGCGCTCGGCCACGACGCCGAGCGGGTCGTAGGCGATCCGGTCCGGCGGCTCGCCGTGCCACCAGGTGACCACCGGTACGTCGGGGGCGAGCAGCGGCATGACGACTGACTCGGCATGCAGCGCCAGCCGGCCGGACATCCGCAGTACGACCGCCTCGCACGGGCCGAGCCGGCCACCCACCACGATCTCGGCGTCCAATTTGGACGGTGCGTCGGCCCGGCCGCCCAGCGGATCCCGGCTGACCACCAGCAGCCGGCACGGGTGCTCGGCGGCGGCGATGGTCACGGCGTCCTCGACCGCCCGGATCTGCGGCTCCTCGGCGACCGCGATCAGGGTCAGGGCCAGGCCGCTGGCCACCCCGCCGGCGCTGCGCCGTTCCGCGGCGAGCTTGCGGACCACGTCCGTACCGGTGGTGTCCCACAGCGCCAACATCAGGGCCTCCGCCAGCTCCGGCCGGTACGGGCCAGCATCTCGTCCGCCTCCCGAGGGCCCCACTCGCCGGCCCGGTAGGCGACGGGCTTGGTGCCGGCCCACGCCTCCTCCAGCGGGTCCACCACCCGCCAGCTCTGCTCGACCTCATCGGCGTGCGGGAACAGCGTGCTGTCGCCCACGAGTACGTCGAGCACGAGGCGTTCGTACGCCTCCGGGCTGGATTCGGTGAACGCCTCGCCGTACTGGAAGTCCATCGTGATGTCGCGCAGCTCCATCGTGGTACCGGGTACCTTCGAACCGAACTTGAGCGTGACGCCCTCGTCCGGCTGGACCCGGATGACGAGTTGGTTGTGGCCCAACAGCTCCACGTCGGTCGGGTGGAACGGCAGGTGCGGCGCCTTGGTGAAGAGCACGGCGAGCTCGGTGACCCGGCGTGGCAGCCGCTTGCCGGCCCGGATGTAGAACGGTACGCCGGCCCAGCGACGGTTCTGGATGCCCAGCTGCACGGCGACGTACGTCTCGGTGGTCGAGTCGGCCGGCACGTTCGGCTCTTCCAGGTACCCGACCGCGCGCTCGCCGGCCACCCAGCCGGGCAGGTACTGCCCGCGTACCGTGCCCGCCGTGACGTCGCGGGGCAGCGTGATCGCCCGGAGCACCTTCAGCTTCTCGGTACGGATCTCCTCGGCGTCGAAGCTGGTCGGCTCCTCCATGGCCACCAGGGCGAGCAGCTGGAGCAGGTGGTTCTGCAGCACGTCGCGGGCCGCCCCGGCGGTGTCGTAGAAGCCGGCCCGGCTGCCGATGCCCCCGTCCTCGGCCATGGTGATCTGTACCGAGTCGACGTACTTGTAGTTCCACACCGGTTCGTAGAGCGCGTTCGCGAAGCGCAGCGCGAGGATGTTCTGCACCGTCTCCTTGCCGAGGTAGTGGTCGATGCGGAACACGTCCGGCGCGGTGAACACGTCGTCGACCAGGTCGTTGAGCTGCTTGGCGGAGGCCAGGTCGTGCCCGAACGGCTTCTCCACCACGACCCGGCGCCAGCCGCCGGACTTGGCGTTGTCCGCCATCCCGGTGCGCTGCAACTGTTTGAGTACGGTCGGGAAGGCGGCCGGCGGGATGGAGAAGTAGAACGCCGCGTTGCCCGGGATCCCGTGGCTGACCCGCAGGTGGTCGAGGGTGGCGGCGAGCGTGTCGAACGCCGCGTCGTCCTCGAACGAGCCGCCGACGAACCGGATGTTCCCGGCCAGCCGCGCCCAGACATCCTCCTGCCACGGCGTACGCGCGTGCTGCTGGGCCGACTCGCGGGCCACCGTCTCGAAGTCCCCGTGGCCCCAGTCCCGGCGGGCGAAGCCGAGTACCACGAAGCCGGGCGGCAGCAGGCCGCGGTTGGCCAGGTCGTACACGGCCGGGATGAGCTTCTTGCGGGCCAGGTCGCCGGTCACCCCGAAGATGACCAGCGCGCACGGCGCCGGGATCCGGGGCAGCCGCCGGTCCTGCGGGTCGCGCAGCGGGTTCGTGGCGTTGGACATCGCGCTCATCCGGCCAGCGCCGCCGCGGCGCCGAGGACCTGGGCCAGCCCGGCCACCCGGTCGGTCAGGTGCAGCCGCAGCAGCGGGCGGCCACGTCCGGCGAGAGCCTTGCGGTCACCGGCGGCCTGGGCCGCCTGCAGGGTGCCGAAGGTGTACGGCTTGCCGGGCACCTCGAGATCCTCGGTGACCGCGCCGGTGACCTGAAGGAACGCACCGACCTGTGGCCCGCCCTTGTGGTACTGCCCGGTGGAGTGCAGGAAGCGCGGACCCCAGCCGAACGTCGTGGATCGGCCTGACGCCCGCGCCAGCGCCGACCGCAGCGCCCCGGCGGCGGTGTCGGCCTGCCGGTCCAGGTACGCCATCACGGCCAGGTAGTCCCACTCGGCATCGACCAAGCCCTGCAAGGCGGACTCCACTGTGGACGCTTGCGGCGCGCCGTACACCTCCACCGCGCCCTCGACCAGGTCCGGTTGCTCGTCGGGCAGGCCGCCGGCCAGCAGGCGGGCGGTGTTCTCCTTGGACTCCGCGACGTTGGGCTGGTCGAACGGGTTGATCCCCAGGATCCGCCCGGCCACCGCGATCGCGTACTCCCAGACCAGGAACTGCGTGCCGAGTGGGCCGTTCACCGCGATGTCCGGGACGACCCCGCTTCCGGGTACGGCGCCGGGCGGCAGCGAGCCGCCGAGCGTCACGGTGAGCACCCGTTCACCGGTGACACCGGGGCTGGTCGGCTCCTCGACCACCACCGGCAGGATTCCGGTGCCGTGCTTGCCGGTGGACTCGGCGATCAGCTGCTCGGCCCAGTCCGGCAGGCCGACGATGCCGGTACCGTCGTCGACCAGAGCCACATGATCCCGGCCGGCCCGGGCCGCGTTGCCGAGGGCGGCACCGAGCGCGAGTCCGGGGTTGTCCGCCGGGCCACTCAGCGCCGCGGCGAGCTCCCCGGCCTGGTCCAGCAGCTCGGCCACGTCCACCCCGGCCAGCGCGGTCGGCACCAGGCCGAACGCGGTCAGCGCGGAGTACCGCCCGCCCACGTCCGGGTCGGCGAGGACGAGGTACGCGCCCATCTCCCGGGCGGTCTGCGCCAGCGGCGAGCCGGGGTCGGTGACGATGACGAACCGCCGGCCGGCCTCGGCCTCGGTCAGCCCGGCGGCCCGGAACGCGCCCAGGTACGCCCGGCGGTGGCTGTCGGTCTCCACTGTGGAGCCCGACTTGCTCGACACCACCACGACCGTCCTATCCAGACGGTCGGCCAGCGCGGCGCGAACCTGGTGCGGATCCGTGGTGTCCAGTACGGTCAGCCGCCGGCCCAGGGTACGGGCGATCACCTCCGGGGCCAGCGAGGAGCCGCCCATGCCGGCGAGCACCACGTGGTCGAGGTCGCCCAGCTCGGCCCGCAACTCGGCGAGCTGGGGGAGCAGCGCCCGGCTGCGCCGGAACGTGTCCAGCCAGCCGAGCCGGATCTTCGCCTCGGACTCGGCACCCTCGCCCCACAGCGTCGGGTCCTTCGCGGTCAGCAGGCCCGGTACGCCCTCGGTGACGAGGGCCGCCCGGGTCTCGGCCACCCCGGGGATCGCCCCGGCACCGTAGACCGCGAGGCCGGCGGCGGCCTCGACGTCCATCATGATGGGAGCTCCAGCTGGGTCTCCACCCCGCGCAGCAGCTCCAGCCAGCTCGCCTCGAACTTCTCCACGCCCTCCCGCTCCAGCGTCTCCACCACGTCGTCGTAGTCGATGCCGAGCCCGGCGAGCCCGTCGAGTACGCCGTGCGCCTCGGCGTACCCGCCGGTGACCCGATCGCCGCGGGTCTCGCCGTGGTCCGCGTACGCCAGGATGGTGGCCTCCGGCATCGTGTTGACCACGCCGGGCGCGATCAGCTCCTCCACGTAGACCACGTCCCGGTAGGCCGGGTTCTTCGTGGACGTCGACGCCCACAGTGGACGCTGCGGATGCGCGCCGGCGTTAGCCAGCGCCTGCCACCGGGACGCGCCGAAGACGCGCTCGTACCGTTCGTACGCGAGGCGGGCGTTCGCGACCGCGGCCTTTCCGCGCAGGCTCAACGCCGGCTCACCGCCGACCTTCTCCAGCCGCTTGTCCACCTCGGTGTCCACTCTGGACACGAAGAACGAGGCGACCGAGCCCACCTTCGCCAGGTCGTGCCCGTTCACCCGGGCCTGTTCCATCCCGGCCAGGAACGCGTCCATGACCTCCTCGTACCGCTGCAGCCCGAAGATCAGGGTGACGTTGACGCTGATGCCCTGCGCGAGCGTCGCGGTGATCGCGGGCAGGCCGGGCCTGGTTGCCGGGATCTTGATGACCAGGTTCGGCCGGTTCACCATCCACCACAGCGAGCGCGCCTCGGCGATGGTCTGCGCGGTCTCGTTCGCCAGCCGGGGATCGACCTCAATGGACACTCGACCGTCCACTCCGGACGATGTGTCGTACGCCGGGCGCATCACGTCACACGCCCAGCGCACGTCGTACGTGGTGATCAGCCGGGCCGCCTCGTCCACGCCCAGTCCCCGTACCCGCAGGTCCCGCAGTTGGTCCGCGTAGTCCTGGGAGTCCTCCAGCGCCTTGGCGAAGATGGTCGGGTTGCTCGTCACGCCGACCACATGCCGCTCGCGGCGCAGCCGGTCCAGGCCGCCGGTGGTCAACCGCTCCCGGGAGATGTCATCGAGCCAGGCCGCCACCCCCGCGGCGGTCAGCTCGCCCAGCCTGTCGCGAGCCGGCACTTGGGCCGGATCGGCAAGGCGGCGTTCGTCGGTCATGATTCGCTCCTAGCTGCGTGACATGGAGTTGCGGGCGGCCGCCACCACCCGGTCGGCGGTGAAACCGAACTGCTCGAAGAGGACCTGGTACGGCGCGCTCGCCCCGTAGTGTTCGAGGCTGACGCACTCGCCGCGGTCACCGACCAGATCCCGCCAGGACATCGCGATACCGGCCTCGACGGAGACCCGTGCGCGGACCGCCCGGGGCAGCACCGACTCGCGGTAGGCCTCGTCCTGCGTGCGGAACCACTCCTGGCACGGCATGGACACCACCCGGGTCGGTACGCCCTCGGCCTCGAGAATGTCCCGGGCGGCCAGGCACAGCTGCACCTCTGAGCCGGAGCCCATCAGGATCACCGCGGGCTGGCCGCCGGACGCCTCGGCGAGCACGTACCCGCCGCGGGTCACGCCCTGCGCGGCGGCCAGCGTCCCGCGGTCGACCACCGGTAGGTTCTGCCGGGTCAGGCACAGCGCGGTGGGCCGGTCGGTGTGCTCGATCGCGCACCGCCAGGCCCAGGCGGTCTCGTTCGCGTCAGCCGGGCGTACCACGTCCAGCCCCGGAATCGCGCGCAGCGCCGAAAGGTGCTCGACCGGCTGGTGGGTCGGGCCGTCCTCGCCCAGGCCGATCGAGTCGTGCGTCCATACGTAGACCACCGGCAGCTTCATCAGCGCGGCCAGCCGGACCGCGGGCCGCATGTAGTCCGAGAAGATCAGGAACGTGCCGAGGTACGGCCGGGTGCCGCCGTGCAGCACGATGCCGTTGCCGATCGCGCCCATCGCGTGCTCGCGGACTCCAAAGTGGAGGATCCGGCCGTACTCGTCGCCGGTGAACTCCTTTGTGGAGTACTCGGCCGGGACGAACGACGGCTCGCCCTTCATCGTGGTGTTGTTCGACTCGGCCAGGTCCGCGGATCCGCCCCACAGCTCGGGTAGCACCGCAGCGAGTGCGTTGAGCACCTCGGCACTGGCCTTCCTGGTGGCCATACCCTTGGGGTCCGCGGGAAACTCCGGCAACGCGGCGGTCCATCCATCAGGGAGGGTACGGGTGGCCAGCCTGGCGAACAGCGCCGCGCGCTCGGGGTTCGCCGCCGCCCACGCGTCGAAACCGTCCTGCCACGCCGCATGCGCCTGCTTGCCCCGGTCCAGTACCGCCCGGGCGTGCCCGAGCACCTCCTGGTCGACCGCGAAGCTGGTGGCCGGGTCGAATCCGAGGATCTGCTTGGTGGCCGCGACCTCGTCCGGGCCGAGTGCGGATCCGTGCACCTTGCCGGTGTTCTGCTTGTGCGGCGCTGGCCAGCCGATGATCGTACGCAGCGCGATGAACGAGGGCCTGCCGGTCTCCGCCTTCGCGGCGAGCAGCGCGGCGTGCAGCGCCGGTACGTTCTCCGCGTACTCGCCGTCGACCGCGCGGTGGCCGCCCCGCCAGTCCACCGTCTGCACGTGCCAGCCGTACGCGGCGTAGCGCGCGACGACGTCCTCCGACTTCGCGATCAGCGTGTCGTCCTCGATGGAGATCTCATTGTCGTCGTACACCACCACGAGGTTGCCCAGCCGCTGGTGCCCGGCGAGCGCGGACGCCTCGTGCGAGATGCCCTCCTCGATGTCCCCGTCCGAGGCGAACACGTAGATGGTGTGATCGAACGGTGACGCTCCGGCCGGCGTACCCGGGTCGAACAGGCCACGCTCCCGGCGCGCCGCCATCGCCATGCCCACCGCGTTGGCCAGCCCCTGCCCGAGCGGGCCGGTGGTGGTCTCCACGCCGGCCGTGTGCCCGTACTCCGGGTGCCCCGGGGTCAGCGAACCCCACTGCCGCAACCGCCGCAGGTCGTCCAGCTCCAACCCGTACCCGCTGAGGTAGAGCTGGATGTAGAGGGTCAGGCTGGAGTGTCCGGCGGAGAGCACGAAACGGTCCCGGCCCGGCCAGGCCGGATCGGTCGGG
>DASRRF010000230.1:0-3568 GCA_035695905.1 Micromonosporaceae bacterium
GTCGCCGAGGACGATGCCGGCGCCGTCCCAGTCGTCGTTCCACAGCGTCGGGGACACGTCGTGCGCCCAGAGCTTCCACAGCTCGACCGGCTGGCCGCGGTCGATCGCGATGATCCGGTAGTAGTTGTCCCGCGAGCCGGAGTAGACCAGCGGGAACCCGTCAGGGTCGATGGTCACCGAGCCCTTGATGATGTCGCCGGTGGGAAAGTCCGGCAGGATGCGCTCGCCGGTCGCCGCATCCACGAAGTGGATGGCCCGGTCGTATGCCCCGAATACCACCCAGGTACGGCCGTTGCGTTCAAACACCGCGGGTTGCCCGGTCCACCCCGAACCGCACCAGATCCGGGTGCCGTGCTGGTCCGTCGACTCCGAACACAGCCCGCCCGACTTGGGGAACCGCCACCGCTGCGGCGGGGTGGTACGCGGTACCGGCCCCATCCCGTAGTACGTACGGGTCGGGTTGCCGCGAAACGTGAGCAGACCGGACACCGTGCTGCCGTACGGCTTGCCGACCAGAGCCGGGTCGGACCAGCCGGCGAACGCGCCACGGGCCGGCGGGGCCGAGGCGGTCGGTGTGCCGGCCTGGCCAGGCTGGTTCCACGCCGGTGGGTTGACCCAGGCGGCCCGGCGTCCGGCCACCGCGGTGAACCCGTCACCGGAGACGCCGGCCAGCACGATGACCAGCGCCGCCGCAACCGCGCCGGACAGCGCCGCCTGCCGGGTCCTGGACCTGAACACCGCCACAGCATCCCCGATGCCGCGTACCTAGCCAAGGTCTCTCAGCGGATCCTTGGCGAGTTGGTTGCATTATTGCCAGCGTGACTACCGACATCGAGGCGATCGCGGTCGTACCGGCCTGGCGCGTGCTGCTGTCCTACGTCCGGCCGTACCGCTTGGCCCTGCTGGGCGGCGGGATGCTGAGCCTGGTCACCGCGGCCTCCGGGTTGGCCCTGCCGTTGGTGGCCCGGCAGCTGATCGGCGATCTCGCCGGCGGCCGGTCGGTGGCCGGGACGCTCCTGCTGATGACCGGGCTGGTCAGCGCGAACGCCCTCATCGGTGCGTTCGGTGGGTTCATCCTGCGGCGGACCGCCGAGTCGGTCGTGCTCACCGCACGGCGTCAGCTCGTCACCAGGCTGTTACGGGTACGGATCTCCGCGGTCGACCGTACCGAGCCCGGCGACCTGATGTCGCGGGTGACCGCGGACACCACGCTGCTTCGCGAGGCGACCACCGGTTCGCTGGTCGGCGGCGTCACCGGCATCATCACGATGGTCGGCACGGTCACCCTGATGGCCCTGCTGGATCTGGTCCTGCTTGCGGTCACCCTCGGTGCGGTGGTGGCCGCCGGCGCGGTGATCGGCCTGGTCGTACCGCGGATCCACAGCGCCTCCCGGCGGGCTCAGGAGTCGGTGGGCGTGATGGGTGCCGCACTGGAGCGGATGTTCGGGGCATTCCGTACAGTCAAGGCATCCGGGGCGGAAGACCGCGAGGGTGCCCGGGTACAGGACGCCGCGACCGAGGCATGGCGGGCCAGCGTACGCGCCGCGTTGTGGACCGCGCTGGCCGGCAACACCGCCGGCCTGGCGACCCAGGCAGCGTTCCTGGCGGTGCTCAGCGTCGGCGGGATCCGGGTGGCCTCCGGCGCGATCGACGTCGGTACGCTGGTCGCGTTCCTGCTTTACGTCTTCTACCTGATGCCGCCGATCGGCCAGCTGGTCCAGGCGGTGACCCAGTACCAGGTGGGCTCCGCCGCGGTCGCCCGGATCCAGGAGGCCGAGCAGCTACCGGTCGAGGCGGTCTCAGAGCCGGCGCCCTCCCCCACTGTCGCCCTGTTGCCAGCCACACCGGCCACTGTGGAGTTTGATCGGGTACGGTTCCGCTACCGGCCCGAGCTGCCCGAGGTGCACCACGGCGTCACCTTCCGGGTGCCGGCCGGCGGCATGACCGCGTTCGTCGGCCCGTCCGGCGCCGGTAAGACCACGGTCTTCTCACTGATCGAGCGCTTCTACGACGCCGACTCCGGGCGGATCCTCGTGGATGGCGTCGACGTACAGGACTGGCCGACCGCCCAGCTGCGCGCCGCGATCGGCTATGTCGAGCAGGACGCCCCAGTGCTCTCCGGCACGCTGCGGGAGAACCTGCTCTACGGCGCGCCACACTCCACAGAGGACGAAGTACGGCAGGCGGTACGCACCGCCAGGCTGGACGGGCTCGTCGCCCGGTTGCCCGACGACCTGGAAACCCAGGTGGGGCACCGGGGTACCAAGCTGTCCGGCGGCGAGCGGCAGCGAATCGCCATCGCCCGCGCCCTGCTGCGCCGCCCCAGGCTGCTGCTGCTCGACGAGGCCACGTCGCAGCTGGACGCGGTCAACGAGGCCGCGCTGCGCGAGACGATCGCCGAGGCGGCCCGCACCACGACGGTGCTCGTGGTGGCACACCGACTGTCCACAGTGACCATGGCGGATCGCATCGTGGTGATGGACGCCGGCCGCGTGGTGGCCGTCGGCACGCACGCCGAACTCGTCGCCGACGACCCGCTCTACGCCGAGCTGGCCGCCACCCAGTTCCTGGTGCCCAGCTAGACACCCCGAGCTGGTGTGGGCCGGTGCGCGGGCTAGTCGACGCCCCCGAACTGGCGAGACAAGCCGTACGCCCCCGTGGCGCGCGAGCGAACCTTCCCGGGAACTTCGGTTGCGTCAGGCGCCGGTGGACAGCGCATGCACATAGGCGTGCCGGGAGCCCGTCAATCCCGTCGCTTCTAACTAATCGTCGAGAAGGCCGATGGTCGACGCGAACTCGCGTACCTCGGCGGCGTACGAGGGCCGTGCACGCCGCACCAGACTGCTGACCAGTCCTCGAACGTGTGGCTTGAATTGGAAATCCTGTGGGCACTCGCGGTAGGCCATTTGCAAGTGGACCAACACGGCCATGTCGTTGTTGCGCTGCTCGTAGGCGCGAGCAAGCTGGTAGAGGTGCGTGGTCCGTCGCTCCAGGGACGGCACGGCCGAAATGTTCACATCGTCGGCGAGTCGAATCGCGTCGGGCACCTCGCCCGCCTCGGTAGCGAGGCTGACCAAGTGAATGGCTACATTGGACAGCCCAAAGACGGTCCCGTGATAGTTCTTGCCGTCGCCGACCTTCCGTGCAGCTTGATACGCGGGGCCGCGCAGGATGTTACGGCCGCGCCACGGATCGCCGGTGCGTACAGCACCGATGGCTGCGTTGAGCAGTAGCCCGCCGTACACAGAGAACAGTTCCGGTGCGCCGTCCGGCAGCAGCGGCTCTAGCTGTTCAGCCGCGCGGGCGGCAAGGTCAAGGCCACCCTCCGGCATGTCGTTGGACAGCATGGCTTGACTGACGTTCCAGGTAGCTGCCGCGATCAGGATGGGGTCGCCGGTTTCCTCGGCGTACCGCATGGCGCGGTCCGAGACGAGGGTGCCAAGGTCGGCCCTGCCAGCGTGTTTGAGGACGGGCCGCGCAATCTGGTACACCTCGGATGCCTGCCGACAGGCGTCGGCCGAGCGGTCGGAGTGGTGCACGGCTTGCTCGGCATCCACGATTAACTCTG
>DASRRF010000231.1:0-1821 GCA_035695905.1 Micromonosporaceae bacterium
CTCCGCGGCGTCCGCCCCGCGGGCACCCCGGATCAGGAGTACGGCGCCGATCGCGAAGATCAGCCCGGTGACCACGTGCACCGGTCGCTCGGGCAGCGCTCCGACCAGCCGGCCGGCGGCCACCGCGACCGCACACTGCACGCCGAACGCCGCCGTCACGCCAAGCCAGACCGGAACAGGTCGGTAGCGGGTACTCAGCACCAGGGTGGCGACGAACGTCTTGTCCGGCAGCTCCACCGGAACGATGAGTACGAATGCGGTCAGCGCGACGGTCAACCAAGCCACGCGATCACCTAAGCAGATCTAGCACGATCGCAGAGTGTCAAAGAACGCGCGGACCAGCGCGGCGCACTCGGCCTCCAGCACCCCCGGGTAGACCTCGGGCCGGTGGGTCAGCCGGCGGTCCCGGACCACATCCCAGAGCGAGCCGACCGCGCCGGTCTTCGGCTCCCAGGCACCGAAGACGAGCGTGCCGATCCGGGCCAGCACGAGCGCACCCGCGCACATCGTGCACGGCTCCAGCGTGACGACCAGCGTGCAGGCGTCCAGCCGCCAGGTGCCGCGTACGGCCGCGGCCCGGCGCAGCGCCACCAGCTCCGCGTGTGCGGTCGGGTCGCCGGTCAGCTCCCGTTCATTGCGGCCGACGGCCAGCTCGCTCCCGTCCGGCCCGATGACCACGGCGCCAACCGGGGCGTCTCCTCGTACCCCCGAAAGTGCCTGCGCGGCCGCGACCGTGAGGGCGCGACGCATCCAGGCCTGGTGCCGGGCCGTCGCGTCCTGGGTCATGGCCTAGGCGTCTCTGAGTTCCTCGACCTCGTCGCCGCAGCCGATGGCCTGGCACACCTCGGCGATAACGTCGGCCGGCAGCATGCCCTCGTGCGCGCAGAGCGCGAGCAGCCGGTGCGCCGACACGCCGAGATCGGCGAGCAGGTCGGCGTCGCCGACCGGATCCACGTCCGGCTCGGCCGCCGGCGGCTCCTCTTCCACCACGTCGTCGCCGCCCGCCGGCGGCGCGGTCAGATCGTCCGGGTCCTCAATCTCCAGGGTCTCGATTTCCAGCGCCGGGATCTCGATATCGCCGAGCAGCAGCGCGCCGAGCCGGGACTCCTCCGCAAACACCGAGTCGGAGCCGAACACCCGCAGATCCTCGCCCTGGTCCAGGCGCATGATCACAAGGTAGACATCGTCGGACTCGACGAAGAGCAAGGAAACGGCGGCGTCCGGGTGCACGTCGCGGAGCAGGTCGGCGACCTCCTCGACGTCCGCGGCACCGGAGAGATCCAGCTCCGTCGCGGACCAGCCCTTCGACCCACGGACCACCGCGGCAGCGAAGTAGGACACGGCTCCCCCAAGAATGCTTCAATGCTCTCCGCGCAAACGTATCGGGTCGTGGGGGCGCGAACCGCGACAACGCCCCGACGAGGGTACGGCGGTCAGCTCGCCAAGCGGCGGCGGGTGGCGATGAGCTCGCGCAACCGGTCGACCCGCAGCTGCCGCGGCTGGAGCCGATCCCGCACCGC
The DNA here is from genome assembly GCA_035695905.1 of Micromonosporaceae bacterium. Taxonomy (GTDB): domain Bacteria; phylum Actinomycetota; class Actinomycetes; order Mycobacteriales; family Micromonosporaceae; genus EFPC-2. Next base: position 1,521 of record DASRRF010000231.1, read on the forward strand.
CTTGGCACCGGCGAGCTCGGCAAGCAGCTGCAGGCGACGGCGGTAGCGGTCGGGGTCCAGCCGCTGCATCGTCAGAGCCATGGGCCGAGGGTGCCGAGAATCACGCGGTTCGTCAAGGCTGATCGCGCTCTGTTGTCAGACAATTACTGACCGCGTACTGCCGCGCTTCGCTACCACAGCGGCCAGTTCCCGGCCGCCCACGCAGCGGCGAGCACCATGCTGCCGATCGCCCACCCGATCGCGGTGGTGATCGCGATGCCGGCCGCCACGCCGCGGTCGCCGCGCCGGGCCAGTACCAGCG
>DASRRF010000232.1:0-2228 GCA_035695905.1 Micromonosporaceae bacterium
GGTACCCCGAGCAGCTCGCCGATCACGTCGCTGGGCAGCGGCAGGGCGAACTCGGTCATGAAGTCCACCGGGCCACCGCCGGCACCCAGCTCGGCCAACCGGTCCACCATCGTGGTGATCAGCCGGACGATCGCCGGCTCCAGCGCGGTCACCCGGCGGGCCGTGAAGACCTGGCTGAACTGCCGCCGGACCCGGGTGTGCCCGGTGCCGTTGGTGAAGAAGATCGACCCGAGCAGGGTACGCAGGGCCGGGTGGTCGCGCCATTGCGCCCGCCCGCGGTCCATGTACCCCGCGTCCAGCATGCCGAACGCCGGGTCGCGCAGCACCGCGGAGACCGCCTCGTACCCGTGCGCGACGAGGTCGTACCGGTCCCGGGCCGGGTCGAGCCGGGCCACCGGCCCCTGGCTGTGCAGCTGCGCGTAGAACGCGTACGGGTCGCGGCGCCCCGCACCGGACAGCAGCGGCCGCAACGACACGACGGTTTCCACTGTGGACCTCCCGGCTAGCCGGCGCCGGCAAGGGCGAACGTGTTGGGCAGAACGGTGTCTTCGGAAATGGAGCTGGACAGCTCGGCGATCGCGGTGGCCAGCTCCGCGGCGTCCAGGGCCACGTCAGGGCCCACCTCGTCGCGCCCGACGCTGCTGCCGGCCTGGGAGTCCTCGGCGAGGACCCGGTCCAGCACCGGCCCGGACAGCGCTGGCAGTCCACAGTGGACAAACATGGCGCGCAGCGTCTCCCGCGGTGCGGTACGCAGCTCCTCGTAGCGCGCGGTGAACACCGGAATACCGCGGCGGTGCAGGGCCAGCCCGCACTCCATCAGCTGCACCCAGTGGCAGGCCATCGCCTCCACCGGGGTGAGCAGCCGGCCCTTGCCCGCGCGGTACGCGGCCAGCAGCGGCAGCAGGGTACCGAGCCGGTCCTGCACGGCAGCCCGCTGCGCGTCGGTCTCCGCCTCGCGGGCGCCGAACGCGCGCATGGTCGAGCGGCTCCAGGCGTACCCGCCGCGGTAGAGGAAGACGTTCTTCGCGGCCGGGTAGTGCCGGTGGAACACCTCGGCCAGCTCGACCACGAAGCTGCGAAACTTCACCGCGACCCGTTGCTGACCGCCACAGACGAGCCGGGCGCAGCTGCGGAGCAGCTCGCTCAGCTCGGCGGTGTCGCAGCGGCCGGTCTCGCGCAACGCGATCAGCTGGGTGAACACGTCCGGTTCGGACAGGCTGCGGACCCCTTCGGCGCCGGCGAACGCGCGGCTGACCAGCGTGGAGCCGCACCGCCCGGTGGAGTAGACCAGGATCAGGTTGGCGGCGTCCATCCGTACCCGATCGGCAAGGTCATGCAGCGCCCGATAGGGGACCGCGACCAGGGCCTGCGCGGCCTCGTACTGGGCCTGGAAGTAGAACGGCGCGCGGACCGGGTCCACCCCGGCCGGGACTCGTACGAAGATCGCCTCCCGCCGGTCGGGTTCCAGACAGTAAAGGCTGTACTCGGGCGACTCGACAATGCCCGCCTCGGCCGTGCCGGCCTGGTGATACCGGAAATGCTCGGCGCTGACCAGCGACATCGGGTACGGCCGTACCTTGTCGTCGATGACGAGTAGCCGCGCACTCACAATGGACTATCATCGCCGCTGTCGAACTCATTGGAAAGGCATACTCTTTCTTTCCGAGGTGCAATGCCCACCGAATACGCGGTTACCGCCGAGGCGGCCGATCCGTACTGCCTGCGCGACGGCGAGGCGGCCGGGTTGCTCGCCGGCCATCCGTGGCGGCGGTTCGTGGTGCTCGGCGACAGCGTTGCCGAGGGGATCTTCGAGTCGACCGCCGGCTACCTGGCGCTGCCGTGGACCGACCGGGTCGCCGCCGAGCTGGCCGGGGCGCGGCCGGAGCTGGCGTACCACAATCTCGGCCGGCGCAACCTGCGCGCCGCCCAGGTGCGCGCGTCCCAGCTGGCCCAGGCGCTGGCGTTCGCCCCGGACCTCGCACTGGTCGCGGCCGGCGCGAACGACGCGATCGACCCGCGGTACGACCCGGACGCGGTGGACGTCGAGCTGTCCGCGATCATCGAAGAGCTGCAGGCCGCCGGCGCGCAGGTGATGACGATCGGGGTACTCGTGCTGGCCGGCTACCCGGGCCTGCCCGCGTCGATCCGGGCCGGCGTGCCGGGCCGGTTGCGCAGGTGGCGGGAGCACACCGGCCGGCTCGGCGTAGCGTTGGGCACCATCCACGTCG
>DASRRF010000233.1:0-1993 GCA_035695905.1 Micromonosporaceae bacterium
GTGGTGGGCACATTTTCGGAGCGGATAGAGGATCAGAGCCCGCGCGAGATCACCCTGCCCGGTGGGCAACCCGCGTGGCAGATGTTCGGGTTGCCCGACGCCGCGCTCGGCCGGGTGCCCGGCTTCAACGCTGTATCTGCCGTGGTCCGGTGCCGCAGTCAGCATCTCGCTGCAGCCGGAGCGATGGTAGTCAACGGTTCTACGTACGGAAGCTTCATAGTCCCGGTCCTACCATGAAACATTGACGTTGCACAGGGGCAGCGAATAGGTTGCACACGTGGAAGACGACCTGTACCGCGCGACGGTCGCCGTGCTGCGCGAGGCGGGGTGGGGCGGCCTCACCCTGGAGCGGGTGGCCGCGCACGCCGGGCGGTCCCGGGTCACGTTGTGGCGCAACGGGATCACCCGGGAAACCCTGCTGGAAGGGCTGCTGCGCCGGCTCGCCGAGGACTACCGGGACCGGATGCTCCCGGTGCTCACCGCACCCGGCTCGGCCAGGGAGCGGTTGGAGCGCGCGATGCACGGGCTGTGCGACGTGGTCGACGCGCACAGCCAGATCCTCGCCGTGTCCGACGAGATGTTCCACCGCGCCGCCGCGGGCGGTCACCTTCGGCTCGGGTTTCTCGACCCTTTCGTCGCGGGCGTCCGCGACGCGCGTGCCGCCGGGCAGCTGCGCGCCAAGGGCAAGGACGTCGAGCTCGCCGATGTGCTGTTCAACGCGGTCGCCTGGCCCTACCTGCATTTCCGGGTACGCCACGAGTGGCCGGTCGGCAAGGCGCGCCGGCTCCTGTTCACCACGCTGTTGGAAGGGACTCTGGTGTGAACTCCGACCACGACACGTACTGCGCGAGCCCGGAGTGGGCGGAGCTGCTGGCCGGCGAGGTACTCCCGTGGGGCCTGGCCGGCCTGGACCTGAGCGGCGGCCACGTGCTCGAGCTGGGTGGCGGGTTTGGTGCGAGCACCGCGTACCTGGTGGATCGGGCCGGCCGGCTCACCGTGCTGGAGGCGGATCCGGCGCTCGCCGCCGGCCTGGCGAACCGGTTCGGGTCGGTGGACGTACGGCACGGCGACGCAACCGCCGTACCCGTGCCTGATGGGTCTTTCGACGCGGTGGTGTGTTTCACGATGCTGCATCACGTGTCGCCGGTGGCGTCGCAGGATGTGCTGTTCGCCGAGGCGGCCCGGGTGCTCCGACCGGGCGGCTGGTTCGCCGGTACCGACAGCCTCGGCTCCGACGAGCTGCGCCAGTTCCACAATGGAGACATCTACCAACCGGTGGATCCGGCGGGTCTGCCGGATCGCTTACGGGCCGCCGGGTTCGTCGAGGTGGACATCGAGCGGGGCGAGCGGCGGTTCCGGTTCAGAGCACGCACATAGGCGGAGCTCCGGCCGGGCGTAACCGGAGCCCCGCGTGCCCGGCTAGCTGGGTGCGACGAGGGTGCTCTGGTCGATGACCGACAGCCACCTGCTCTGCTTGAACGTGTAGACCACGCTGACGTACGCCCGCTGGGTGAAGTGGATGGACGGGATCGCGTAGGTCGCGTCGTAGAGGATCGTGGCGGTCTTGCAACCGTCAACGGCCCGGCTCAGCTCGGTCCAGCTCCACTGCGCCTCGCGGTTCTCGAAGTGCCGGTGCAGCACCGCGGCGATCCGGTCCCGGCCCTGGAACCACACGCCGCTGGCGAAGATGGTGATTGCGTCGTCGTCGTGACCGGCCTTCCAGGTCTCCAGGTCGTAGTCCCGGAACGACTCCATGTCGGTCCGCTGCGCATCGTCGAAGCTGCGCGTGCAGTAGTTGTCCGCCGCCGCCGAATCATCCTCCACGCCGTCGGTTGCCGCGGCCGCGGTGGGCGCGAGGAAGGCCGCGACGGCGGCGAGGCCGGCAAGAACAAACCGTGTGTTCTTCTTCATAGTCGGTGAGCGTAGGAAGCACCACTGGCACCAGGTAGGTCCAGGAACACGTCGCTTCGACTGGGCCAGTTTCGGTTCGGTC
>DASRRF010000234.1:0-1593 GCA_035695905.1 Micromonosporaceae bacterium
AACTCGGTTACCTCCGCCTTGCCGGCGGCGTCCAGCAGTTCCAAGGCTGGCCCGGACAGCACCGCAATGTGCCCGGTCATTACCGCAGCCACGGCCTTGTTGTAGCCGCTGGGCGGATCGTTGACCTCGCGCACGATTCGCGCGATCCCGTCAACGCGGATCTTCTCGGCCCACCCGATCTGACGCTCCGAGCCAGTCAGTCTAGGCAGGTTTGTTAGGTCAATGTGAGCAGCAGCGGTCGCGGTGCGCTTGGCTGCCTGCTCGGCGCGGTAGCAGTCGCTGCATGTTCCGTCGGCCAGCCACTGCGCTTTGCGCTCGCGCTCGCCGTGCACGTTGGTGCCGGTGATGTTGTGCTGCTGCGTGTGACCACAGCTATGGGGCACATCGTAAAGGGCCATGGCGTGCAATCCTCTCGTGTGTAGTGGTTGATCGGGGGTAGCTCGATCGGGTGGTCGTAGGGCCTGTCCGGGCGCCGGGGAAGCACGCCCGGACAGGCGGGTCGGGTTCCTCCTTGGGTTGTGGCATCTTCGGTGCCGGGCGGTGGCCCCTTGGCATGCACCGCCCGGTTCGCGCCCCGGTGGGGAAGTCGAACCCCACATCCGCTACTCCGCAGCGACCGGCGCGACCCGGCCCGTCCGTTTCACGTTCTGCCTTGATCTACGGGGTGTGTGCCCGACTCACCACCCGCCGGCGGCTTGCCGTATTCACGTCCCTCGGCGGGGATTCGAACCCCGAGCTTCGCCACAGCTTCCCGCGCGAGCGGGGGCCACCGTCTGGCTCGGCGCGGGTACCCGCACCTGCTCCGTCCACGAGCTCCATGCTCGACCGAGGGTTGATGCCGCCCGGCCGGAGCCGGGCGGCCATGGTGCGTCAGGCAACGGCCGGGGACACCGGCGCGTCGGCGGGGTCGAATGCTTCGTCGACCGCGGCGACCAGCTCGGCGAGCCGGTTCGCCTTGCGGGTAGCGGCGGCCTTCTGGGCTGGGGTCATCGCGGCGGCCTTGTTGCGGGCGCGGGTGGCGCGGGCCTTCGCGGCGCGCGCGGCGGCCTCGGCCGGGTCCAGCTTGCAGGTCGTGGACTCGGCGGCGGCCGGTGCCGGGCGGAGCTTGCTCGCGTACCACTCGGTGGCCACGAACCCGGCCACGACCAGCACGCCGTAGAGGCGCTGGCCGAGGTTGTGCCCGGCGTACACGTTGCAGGCCAGGCTCAGTGTCCCCGCGCCGGTGGCGAACCAGAGGCCGGCACGCTGGGTGCTGGCGGCGAACCGGGCCGAGCGGCCGATCAGGCCCAGGACGGCAAGGCCGTCGACGAGGAACGGCACGGTCCACGCCTCGACGCCCAGGCCAAGGGCGTGGGAGGTGGCGATGATGTGGGTGAAGGAAACGGCGGCGGCACCGAACATGAACATGCGCACGACGATCGCGGTGGCCAGGTAGGTCCAGTTGATGGGCTGACGGGGCTGGGTGGTCACGGTGTCCTCCAGGACGTGGGATGGGGTGCGGGGGGCGCTGCTCACGTGGGCGCGCTCACCGCAGGGGTTGAAGCTGTTCGGCCGGATGGGCCTCGTACCCCGCCGCGGTGTCGAACCGCTGCC
>DASRRF010000235.1:0-2033 GCA_035695905.1 Micromonosporaceae bacterium
GGTGGACGCCGAGATCGAGGCGGCCATCCGGGCGGTCGGGCCGCTGTCCACGGTACCGCTCGGCGACACCGGCCTCGTGGTCGGCGAGGAGCTCGTATCGTCCTATGTGGAGCGTGCGGCCGGTGTGGTGGACCCGGATCAGCCGAAGGACCTGGCCGTGGCGTACACGCCGCTGCACGGGGTAGGCGCCGCGGTCTTCGTCGACGCGCTGACCCGGGCCGGGTTCCGCGCCCCGGCGGTCGTCACGGTGCAGGCCTCGCCGGACCCGGACTTTCCCACGGTCAGCTTTCCGAACCCCGAGGAGCCCGGCGCGATGGACCAGCTGATCGCGCTCGCCTCGGCCTCCGGCGCGGATCTGGCGATCGCGAACGACCCGGACGCGGACCGGTGCGCGGTGGCGATCCCGGTCGCGGCCGGCTGGCGCGCGTTGCGCGGCGACGACGTCGGGGCACTCCTCGCCGACCACCTGATCCGCCGCGGGGTACGCGGCCGGTTCGTCACCACGATCGTGTCATCCTCGTTGCTCCGCGCGATGTGCACGGCCCGCGGTGTCCACTATGGAGAGACGCTGACCGGGTTCAAGTGGATCGCCCGGGCCGGCGCCGATCTCGCGTACGGGTACGAGGAGGCGCTCGGCTACTGCGTGGCGCCGGACCTGGTACGGGACAAGGACGGCATCACCGCCGCGCTGCTCGTCTGCGAGCTCGCGGCCGGGCTCAAGGCGGAGTTCCGTACCCTCGCCGACCGGCTGGACGAGTTGGCCGCCGAGTTCGGGGTCTACCTCACCGACCAGCTCTCGGTGCGGGTGGACGACCTCACCGAGATCGCCACCGCGATGGCCCGGCTGCGCGCGAAACCACCGGCAGCGCTGCTCGACGAGCCGGTAGTGTCCATTGAGGACCGGTTGCCCGAGGCGGATGTGGTCACGTTGCGGACCGACGCGGTACGGGTCGTCGTCCGGCCCTCAGGCACCGAGCCGAAGCTCAAGGCGTACCTGGAAGTGGTGGAGCCGGTCGTCGGCGGCGATGTGCCCGCGGCCCGGGAGCGGGCGGCGGCGGCGGTTCGCGCGTTGCGTACCGAGACCGCCGCCGCGTTGGGCATCTGGTGAACGATTAGATCGACGCGGTTCTCGGGGTGCCGAGGGCGGTGCGCATGGCCCGGTAGAGCTCGCCGACCACGAGGGCCACGGATGGCCGTACCGTTGAGGATTCCAGGACCCGGCCCGCCGCAAAGCCGGCGCCACCGGCGATCTCCTCAAGCCGGCGGTGTGCGGTCTCGACGGCCGCGCCGGTCAGCCCGAGGGTGGGCTCCATGCGTACCGCGGCGACCAGGGTGGCCAGCGCGGCGGTCCGCTCGTCGGGTACCGAGTCCCCGGTCAGCGCGGCGGCCAGGCGCGCCCGGGTGTCCGCCTCGGGCGCCGGGTCGACCGCCGGATATCGGTGCAGGTGGATGAATTCGAGTGCGGTCTCGTCCTGGTCCCGGATCACCCCGCGCTCGACGAGGCTGGCCAGTACGTGCTGACGAAGGCCGTGCCGTAGGCGCTGGATCCACGACGCCGCCGAGTGCGGCGACTCTCCCACGATCTTGGCGAGCACCTTGTCGGCGACCGGCTCGCCGATCGGCGCCGGACTCCGGGTCAGCACCGCGCCGGGCGTCACCTCCACCCGCCCGCGCAGCACGAGCTCGACCAGAACCGCGGCGGCCATCCCGAGATCGAGCCCGATGTGCGACACCGTGGAGCGGCCGGACTCATCGTCGTACGCGAGAAGCAGCAGCTCATCGGCGAGGCCAACGGTGGTCATGAGACGTGACGGTACGCCACCGGCGTCAGCCGGGGGTCAGGCCGGCCCGGTGTAGCAGGGCGTCGATCCGGCGCCGGACGTGGTGATGGATATCCGGCTTGCACACGTAGTTCCAGATCTCCCGGCGCCGGCCGAGGACGGTGGACAGGCCCTCGTACGCGTGGTATCGCAACAGGTACTCAGGGTCGTGAATCACCGCGGCGAGGGCGCGGCGGGCGTCCGGGTGGTCGA
>DASRRF010000236.1:0-1572 GCA_035695905.1 Micromonosporaceae bacterium
GACCGTCTGTAGGTTCTCAAAGGAGCTGTCATCTCGCACCGCTGTGACCTCGGCTGACGTCCGGTGTCTCACCTTTCTGTCCCGACGTTTGTCTCAGCGATCTGTCATTTCCTTCGGGACAACGCCCTCAGGTCGGCACAACCGCGATCAACGCGGCGGATGAGTGGGTTGCCTGAAGCCGTTTCGACGGCTCAGAGCGAGACGGCAGGATGCTTGGAGACAATCGACCGTGCGGGCTCGCTGGCCATACGATCGCGTTGATGAAGGGTTGACGAAAACCTCTGGGCAGTGCCTGGGGAGGTGGGGAGGACTTGGCGGGGGCGGAGTCGGCACGTCGGCTGGCTGAACCGCCTGTGACCTGGCAGGAGCACTGGTTCGACCACCGCCAGTTGCTCCGGCTCTACCATCACGACGAGCTTTGCGCGATCTACGTGGACCCCGACGTGCGCCGGGCTGAGGTTCGATGGCTGCCCCGGTTCATCAATGTCACCTGGCAGTACTCCAAGGCAACCTACGGCGACGCGTTCGGGTCCGACCCGCGCATCTACTCCATCCACCACGCCGGGCGGCACGGCGGGGGCCACGCGGGCTACTACGTCAGCCCGGTCCACGACTACCGCAACGTCAGCGATTGCGGGCTGGACACCTGGCGGGAGGGCAACACCCTCGCCCGCGAGCTGCCCGCCCATGAGATCGGGCATTCGGTGGAGAGCGCCAACAACGGCGTCCACGGCTCGCCGGCGTATGAGATCTGGGGCGACAGCAAGTGGGCCGAGTTCTACATTTATGACCTGTACACGGCGCTGGGCATGGATCGCGAGGCCAGGGGCGTCTACCGCCGGTTCACCGGCAATGCTGACGATTTCCCTCGCCGGGGGACCCGCTGGTTCCGCGACTGGTTCTACCCGCTCTGGCGGGACTGCGGGCGGGCAGAGGTGATGAACAGGTTCTTCCGGGAGCTGGCCCGGCACTTCCCGCGCGACTCCGGCGGGACCTACACGCGACGGATGAACTGGGGCGAGTACGTTCACTTCACCAGCGGTGCTGTGGCCGCTGACATGAGCGGCCAGGCCGCCCGCGCTTTCGGCTGGCCCCGCGAGTGGGCCGGCCAGTTGGAGTACGCCCGCGAGCAGTTTCCCGGCATCACGTACTGAAATACCGGGCCGTGCTAGGGGGTGCCGCCTCCAAGCGGCCCCGCGCAGACGAGCCGACGAGGTAAGGGGGTGCGCCCGGCCCGAGGACAGTCGCGGTAATCCGTCCGCGTATCCGAGCGGCACCAGCTCAAGCGCGGTCCGGTACCGCGCCAACCACGTGTGGCCAAAGCCGACCGCGGTGCCAGCGCAGACCCGGCGCACTTGCGCCCAGCGGCGCCGTCAGCGTCATCGCCGGCCGCAGGCGTGTGGTGCCGGTCGGGTCGATTCCGACCAGGCCGGCGCCGACGCGGTTCATCGTAAGGTGGCTGAGCGGATCGACCAGCGTCGCCGCCGTCGCCGCCAGGGGTGATGTGCCGGCCGGAGTCCGCCTGCGCGCGGTCTGCACACCCCAGTTGAACCGCGCGCGGCCTAAGGCGTT
>DASRRF010000237.1:0-2564 GCA_035695905.1 Micromonosporaceae bacterium
CCACACACGTTGGTCACCCGGGTGCGGCGTGCCGGCAACGGCTTCGCGGTGCACACCGACGATGCCGTGTGGTCGGCGCGCTCGGTCGTCATCGCGACCGGTTACCACAGCCGGGCCACGGTGCCCGTGCTGGCCATCGGGCTGGCGCCGGAGGTGGCCCAACTGACGCCGGCGGGGTACCGCTCGCCGTCGAGCCTGCCGGACGGCGGCGTCCTGGTCGTTGGCGCGTCGGCGTCCGGTGTGCAGATCGCCGACGAGCTGGTGCGCGCGGGCCGGCACGTGGTCCTCGCCGTCGGCGGCCATACCCGGTTGCCGCGCCGGTACCGGGGGCGGGACATCCTGTGGTGGCTCGACCGGATCGGCTCGCTGGACCGCACCATCGACCAGGTGCCCGACCCGGCGCGCGCCAGGGCCGAGTCATCGCTCCAACTCGTTGGCACGACGGACGGGCGTGGGGTGGACCTCGGCGTGCTGCGCCGGGCCGGCGTTCGGCTGGCCGGTCGGTTGCGCGCCCTCGACGGCACCACGGCCGAGTTCGCCGACGACCTGCACGCCACCGTCGGCGTGGCGCAGCAGCGGCTGAACCGCCTGCTCGCCGAAATCGACGCGTACATCGACGTGCCCCCGTCCGGGATGCCGAGCACCGCCGCCGTCCCGCCCGACCCGCCACCGGTCATCACCATGCCCGCCGGCCCGTCCCGGCTGGACCTGCGCCGAGCCGGCATCTCGGCCGTGGTCTGGGCGACCGGTTACCGACCCCGGTATCCGTGGCTGAAGGTCCCGGTGCTCGGCGCCGACGGGCGGATCCGCCACCGCCGTGGCGTCACCGAGGTACCCGGGCTGTACGCCATCGGGCTGCGCTTCCAGTACCGGAGAAGCTCGACGTTCGTCGACGGCGCCCGCCACGACGCCGGCTATCTCGCCGATGAGATCACCGCCAACCGCGCGGTGCGGGTGGCGGTGTGAGCCGTGGCAGCGGTGGATGGCTATGACGTCGTGGTGGTCGGTGCCCGGGCCGCCGGCGCGGCGACCGCGATGCTGCTGGCCCGGCAGGGACGGCGGGTGCTACTGCTGGACCGCGGCCGGTACGGCACCGACACGCTGTCCACGCACGCACTGATGCGCGGCGGCGTGCTCCTGCTGTCCCGATGGGGCCTGCTCGACCGGATCGTCGAGGCCGGCACGCCACCGGTACGCCAGGCTCGCTTCGACTACGGCACCGACTCGGTAACCGTCGCCATCAGGCCCACGCCCGGCGTTGCGGCGCTCTACGCGCCGCGGCGGACGGTGCTCGACCGGGTACTGGTGGACGCGGCGGCGCAGGCCGGTGCGGAGATCCGGTACGGCATCGGCGTGACCGGCCTGCTCCGCGGCGACTCGGGTCGGGTCGTCGGGGTCCACGGCCGCGACCGCAGCGGCGCCGCCGTGGCCGTCCGGGCCCGGCTCACCGTCGGCGCCGACGGGATCCGCTCGACGGTGGCCGGCGCCGCAGGCGCGGCGACACTGCGCGTTGGCAAGGGCGCGGGCGCGGTCAGCTACGGCTACTGGTCGGAGCTGCCCATCGACGGTTACGAATGGTTCTACCGGCCCGGTCACAGCGCCGGCCTGATCCCCACCAACGGCGGCGAGGTTTGCGCGTTCGCCGGTGTTCCCGCGCAGACTCTCGCCAATGAAGCGCGGGGCGACCTCGGCGAGACCTATCACCGGCTGCTCGCCGCCGCCACCGGCGGAGCCGGTGGCCGGCTGGCCGCGGCCCGCCCGCCCGGCCGGCTGCGCACCTGGGTCGGGCGGCCCGGCTTCGTCCGGCAGGCCCACGGGGCGGGCTGGGTGCTGGTCGGCGACGCCGGCTCGTTCCTCGACCCGTTGAGCACCCACGGCATCACCGATGCATTGCGCGACGCCGAGATGCTGGCCCGCGCGCTCGCCCGCAGCGCGGCGGGTGACCTCGACCAGTACGCCGCCGACCGGGACCGCATCGTCGGCCCGATGCTCGACGTGGCCGATCACATCGCCGGCTATGGCTGGGACTCCAACCAGATACAGCAGCACCTGCGCGAGCTCAGCGCGGCGATGAACGCAGAACTGGAGCTGATCGCAGCCGACTACCCGGCGGCGAGCACCGATTCCGCGCGCTTCGCGTCCAGCTTGGCGCCCAATCCGGTGAACGAGTGACGCGCCGCGCGGTCGCGCTGAGCTTCTTGTAGTTGAAGCAGTTCCCCGGCCCGGTCGGGACACATTCGGGCCAGGTCCTCCCTGCTGCGCGCCGCTGGTAGCGGCAGCGACATCCGGTCGAAGCCGGCGACCGCGGGCGTTCGCCGCGTCCGGCGACGAGCGGCCACACCGTCTGGTGTAGTGGATCTCGTGGTGCTCCGATGGTGCTCGGAAGTTCGCGAACGAACCGGCACCGCCGGCGAGATTCCGGCACGTCGGATACGTCCGCAATAGCATGGCGTCCACATGCCGGGCGCGCACCACGTCGTACCGCCCGGACCAGCCAATACAGAAGCCCTCCGTTGCGGACGGAGGGCTTGTGAAACGGTACTATTTGTGAGAGTGTAATTGTG
>DASRRF010000238.1:0-4694 GCA_035695905.1 Micromonosporaceae bacterium
ATACCGCCTCGTTGTCCGCCCCGCTGACCGTACCGGTGACGCCCGGCAGCGCGGCGATCTCGGCGGCTGACGCGTCACCGCGCTGGGCCGAGCGCGACCCGATCAGGATCCGCTGGCCGGCCCGGGCCAGCCGGTACGCCAGTCCGCGCCCTTGGTCGCCGGTGCCGCCGAGGATCCCCACCGACAGCGAAGCGACGTCGGGCAGCGTGGTGTCGAGTGCCATGACCGCCATCCTCGCTCACGCCAGCGCGAACCGCACCGTCCGCCGCTTCGGGTTGGCCTCGACGAGGGTTACCCGTACCCGTTCGCCGAGTGGCAGGGCTCCGTCGCACCGGGCGCGTACCGGTGGATCGTCGAGCGCCACCGTGCCACCGGGCGAGCGCGGCGCGGTCCTGCGCGGCGCGGTCCTGCGCGTCGAGGCCTTCGCCGGCGCGGGTTTCGGTGCGGAGTCCACGTCGATGACGGCCGCCTCGAACTCGTCGCCGATCCGGTCCGCGAGCAGGATCGCCTCGGTCAGGTCAACGGCACCGCGTTCGGCTGCGCCGGCCACCCGATCCGTCTCGGCCATCACCGCCGGCAGCTTGGGCAGCGCCGCCCGTACCCAATCCGGCACCTCGCCACCGGTGTAGAGGGCCAACGCCGCCTCGGTGGCGTACCGGTCGGCCAGCCGGCGCAGCGGAGCCGTCACGTGGGCGTACGGCGCGGCAACCGCGCCGTGGTCCGGATCCGCCGGCGGGGTGCCGTCGAACGCGGTGTACCCGGCGCCGCGCATCAACTCAGCGGCGTGGTCGAGGAACGCGGCGGCCCGCGGTTCGGCCGGGTGTATCGTCGCGATCACCTCACCGACCGACGCCCCTGCCGGCCAGGCGATGCCCAGCGACGCGGCGGCGGAACGCAGCCGGGCCACCGCATCCGGCCGCGCGGCCGGCATCGTGCGGAGCAGTCCGAGTCCCCCGTCGAGCATCAGCCGTGCCGCGGCCATCCCGGTCAGCAACGAAATCTGCGCGTTGTACTCCTCGACCGGCACCGGTGCGCGCAGCACGAGGGTCCACCCGCCACCGTCCGGCTCGACATCCTGCTCGGGCATCGGCAGGTTGATCGCCCCGCGTTGCAGACCCCGCGCGACGAGCAGCCGGCCGATCTCGGGCAGCAACGCGATCGGTTCGGCCAGCCGGTCAGCGTCCACAGCGGCCTGCACGCCGAGATAGTCGAGCTTGGCGCGGCTGCGTACCCGCGCGCGCTCCAGATGCACCGCGGTGGTGGCACCGTCGCCGTCCAGGTCGATGCTCCACACCACGGCGGCACGGTCCACATTGGGCAGCAGGCTTGCCGCGCCCTCGCTGAGCGCCAGCGGATGCAGCGGTACCTTGCCGTCAGGAAGGTATACCGTCTGCCCACGGCGCCAGGTTTCCGCCTCCAAAGCCCCATTGACGGGTACGAACGCAGCCACGTCGGCGATCGCGTAGTACACCCGGAAGCCGCCGCCGGATCGACGCCGCAGGCAGACGGCTTGGTCGAGGTCGAGGGAGGTGGCGGGGTCGATCGTGACGAACGGGATGTCGGTGCGGTCGGTCTCCGGCAGCGGAGTCTCGACCGCCTTGTCGGCTTCACGCTGCGCCGCGAGCGGAAACTGCTCGGGCAGCTTCAGCTCGCGGCGCAGGTCACCGAAATCGATACGGGGCGCTCGTACGCGTCGAGTCAGCACGCGTCATTCCTACCAGCGCTCCCGCGGGTTTACATCGCCTTACGCGCCATGCCCGCCCGGGCGGAGGTCCGCCGCGTCATGCTCTTACGGGCGGGCGCCCGTTGGGCGGCCTTCCGTGCGGGTGCCTTGGTAGCCGCCCGCTTGGCCGGCGCCTTCTTGGCGGCGGTCCGCTTCGCGGTGGTCTTCTTGGCCGCCGCCTTCTTCGCGGTGGTCCGCTTGGCGGTGGTCTTCCTGGCCGACGCCGTCGTGGTCCGCTTCGCGGTGGTCTTCCTGGCCGCCGTGGTCTTCTTGGCCGCCGCCTTCTTCGCGGTGGTCTTCTTCGCCGCGGTGGTCTTCTTGGCCGCCGCCTTCTTCGCGGTGGTCTTCTTGGCGGTCGTCTTCTTCGCGGTGGACTTCTTGGCGGCGGTCACCCGCTTGGCTGCGGTCTTCTTCGCCGCGGCCTTCTTGGCGGTGGTCTTCTTCGCAGCCGTGGCGCGCTTGGCGGTCGCCTTCTTGGCCGGTGCCTTCTTGGCGGCGGCGCGCTTGGCGGGCGCCTTCTTGGCGGCGGTCTTCTTCGCCATCGCGGTCTTCTTGGCGGTGGTCTTCTTGGCGACCGTCCGCTTCGTCGCGGCGCTCGTCTTCTTCGCCGCGGTCTTCTTGGCGGTCGTCTTCTTGGCGGCGGTCTTCTTCGCCGCCGTCTTCGTGGCGGCCGCGCGCTTCGCGGCCGGGCGGGTCGTGGCCTTCTTCGCTACGGCCATCGTGTCCTCCTCAGGAACTTGTTCTTCGGGCTCTGGGCGGTGCCAATCGGCGCGCGTATCCGACGCTCGCCGACTCTGACGGCTACGTCTCCTCACCCGTCCAGCGGGCGTCCTCGGCGTCCCACTCGGCGTTGCGCTCGCGCACTCGCTCAAGCGCGTGCTCCGCCTCTGTGGCCGACGCGTACGGACCGAGCCGATACTTCGCGGCGCACGCGTTCGCATCGGTCTCGACGCGCTCATGCCGCAGGCACCAGTAGTACCTGCCGCCGAACCCGCTGTTGCTCATGACACCACTGTGCATTGCAAACCGAACATGCGCTACCGATTCACGCAAAAATGCTGCTGCGCCTCCACAGTAGACCTAACCACGCGCCCGGTGCGTCAGTTCCCGGCGAGCCTCACCTGTTCGGCGAAAGTCGTTGCGCCACAATGGTTTTCCGGCTATCAACGCGGGCGCGACGGTGGTCGTCCAGGGTAGCGCCGACCCGGCAAGTGGGTTGAAAAAATTTTGGCCGCTCGGCGCGTCGGAACCCTCGGATGTCCACTGGGGACGCTCCCGACATCGCGTGCTCAGCCGCACGCGCGGGTCAGTGCCGCGTCGAACGCGCCGGGGTCGGCGCCGTCGAGCACCGCGGCGAGATGCCCGTCCGGGCGCAACAACCAGGTCCGTCCCGGTCGGGCATGCAGCGCCGTGGCGAGCACGCCGTCGTGGTCAATCTCCTCCAACTGGTACGCCGAGAGCGGCGGACCCGACGTCGTCCGCGTCGCTAGACCGCTTGGCACCGGTGCACGGTACGCCAGCGCGGTGAACCCGGTGCCGATGAGCTCGCGCAGCCGGGTACGACCGCCGGTCACGCGCACCGGCCCATCTGGACAGAGCACGCCTGCGACCGGCGGTCGGGCCGCGCCGGGTTCGGTCGGGAAGTCAACCGGTGCGCTGCCCGTGGTCAGCGCGGAGTCCACGTACCAGTACGGCTCGGCGAGCTTGCCGGAGTTCACCTGCGCCCGGGTCGCCGGGTCGGCGACCGCGCGCCGCAGGATGTCCCGGCGGTGGGTCCACTCCGCGTCGTTGCGCGGCACGAGGAAGCGCATCGTGTCGCCGGTGACCCGCAGGTTCTCCTGCGCCGCCGCACCGCGCTCGGCGGCGTAGCTGTCCAGCAGCCCCGGCCCGGCCCAGCCGGCCCGGTCGAAGGCAATCTTCCAGGCGAGGTTCTCCGCGTCCTGGACACCGGAGTTGAGCCCGCGCGCGCCGAACGGCGACATCAGATGCGCGGCGTCGCCGGCCAGCAACACCCGGCCGACCCTCAGCGCCGAGGCGAGCCGCTGGTGGAAGCGGTACGCCGACAGCCAGACCAGCTCGTACGGCACCGAGCCGACGATCCGCCGGATCCGAGCGTCCAGCCCGCCGCTGGCCCGATCCGCCGCGAGGTCGTAGTCGGCGGGCACCTGCCAGTCGATCCGCCACACCGAGTGCGGCTGCGGGTGGACCAGCACCTGGCGGCCCGGATTCCACTCTGGATCGAAGTGGAACCGGCGCTCGGCTCCGTACGGCAGGTCGGCCCGGATGTCCGCGATCAGGAACAGATCGTCGAACGAGTGTCCGGCGAAGTCCAGCCCGAGCAGCCCGCGTACGGCGCTACGCGGCCCGTCCGCGGCGACGAGGTGGGTACCGGTGAACTCGACCGTGCCGGCCGCGGTCTGCGCGGACACGGTCACCGAGTCGGCGTCCTGAAGCAGCCCGGTGACGGCATGCCCGTACCGCAGGTCGACCAGCGGCCGCGCGCGGATCGCCCGGAGTAGCTCGCGCTCCACGCTGGACTGTCCAATGTTGATGAAGCCGGGGTACGCGCTGCGCCCCGGGTCGGGGAAGGTGATGCTGAACAGCTCGCGGTCCCGGTAGAAGGTACGGCCGCGGTTCCAGGTGACCCCCTCGGCCATCAGCGCGTCGGCGACCCCGATCCGGTGGTAGATGTCCAGCACGTCGCGCTGTACGCAGATGGACCGCGAGCCGACCGGCTCGGCGGCCGGCAGTGCTTCGAGCACCACCGCCGGTACGCCCCAGCGGGCCAGCAACAACGCGGTCGCCATGCCCACCGGTCCGGCCCCGACCACCACGACCGGCCTCACCCTGCCGTCTTTCGCTCGCGGCTGCGGGGCTCGCTGCGCTCGCTCCTCGCGCTCACCCTGCCGTCTTTCGCTCGCGGCTGCGGGGCTCGCTGCGCTCGCTCCTCGCGCTCACCCTGCCGTCTTTC
>DASRRF010000239.1:0-1845 GCA_035695905.1 Micromonosporaceae bacterium
GTCCACAATGGACCCCAGCTCCCGGGCGGCCACCTCGCCGGCGAACGTGAGCGTGTCCCGGGCCGTGCCGTTGCACCTGCACCTGTCCGAGCAGCGCGCGGAGAACGCCGCCTGCCTTGCGTACCACCGCAAGACGCCGACCCAACTGCTGGCCGACACCGGCGTGCTGGGCGCGCGCACGACGGCGGTGCACGCCACCCACCTGACCGACCTGGACCGTACCTTGCTCGGCGACTCGGATACCGCGGTGTGCTTCTGCCCGACGACCGAACGGGACCTGGCCGATGGGATCGGCCCGGCACGCGCCCTGGTCGACGCGGGCAGCCCGCTGTGCCTCGGTTCGGACAGCCACGCGATCGTCGACCTGTTCGAGGAGGCGCGCGCCGTCGAGCTGAACGAGCGGCTGCGATCCGAGCAGCGCGGCCACTTCTCCGCGGCCGAGTTGCTGCACGCGGCGACCGAGGCCGGGCACGCCGCGCTGGGCTGGCCCGACGCCGGGGTCATCGCGCCAGGCGCGCGGGCCGATCTGGTCGCGGTCCGGCTGGACAGCGTGCGTACCGCGGGCGCTCCGGCTGGCGAAGCCGTTGCCGCGCTCGTGTTCGGAGCGTCCGCGGCGGACGTGACGCACGTCGTACGCGACGGTCAGCTCGTCGTACGCGATGGTGTCCACTGTGGAATACCGGACATCGGACGGGCCTTGTCCGACGCGATCCTGGCGGTGACGGCGTGAGCAGCATCGTGGTCACGGACATCGGCGAGCTGGTCACGAACGACCCGACGCTCGGCGATGGGCCGCTGGGCACCCTGCGCGACGCCGCGATCGTGGTCGACGACGGCCGGGTCTCCTGGGTCGGGTCATCATCACGGGCACCGGTTGCCGATTCCGCGCTGGATGCAGGCGGCGGCGCCGTACTACCGGGCTTTGTGGACAGTCACGCACACCTGGTGTTCGCCGGGGACCGGGCCAGCGAGTTCGCCGCCCGGATGGCCGGCGAGCCCTACACCGGCGGCGGCATCCGTACCACGGTCGCGGCCACCCGCGCGGCCACCGACGACGAGCTGCGCGCCACCGTCGGGCGGTTGCGCCGTGAGGCGCTGCGGCAGGGCACCACCACCATCGAGGTCAAGTCAGGGTACGGATTGAACGTGCCGGACGAGGCCCGCTCGCTGCGCATCGCCTTCGAGGTGTCGCCGGAGACCACGTTCCTCGGCGCCCACACGGTTCCGCCGGAGTACGCCGACCGCCCGGATGACTATGTCGCGCTGGTTTGCGGCGACATGCTGGACGCGGCCGCGCCGTACGCCCGCTGGGTCGACGCGTTCTGCGAGCGCGGGGCGTTCGACGGCGACCAGGCGCGCGCGGTGCTCTCCGCCGGGTTGGCCGCCGGGCTGGGTGCCCGGGTGCACGCCAACCAGCTCGGCACTGGGCCGGGCGTACGGATCGCCGTCGAGCTGGACGCGGCCAGCGCGGACCATTGCACCCACCTCACCGACGACGATGTGACCGCCCTCGCCGGATCGTCCACAGTGGCCACCCTGCTGCCGGGTGCGGAGTTCTCCACCCGGTCCGGTTATCCGGACGCCCGGCGGTTGATCGACGCCGGGGTGACCGTGGCGCTGGCCACCGACTGCAACCCGGGATCGTCGTACACCACCTCGATGCCGCTGTGCATCGCGCTCGCCGTACGCGAGATGGGTATGACGCCGGCCGAGGCGGTCTGGGCGGCCACCGCCGGCGGGGCTCGTGCGCTGCGCCGATCGGACGTCGGCCATCTGGGCATCGGCGCCCGGGCCGACCTGCTGCTCCTGGATGCCCCGTCCCACCTGCACCTGGCCTACCGGCCG
>DASRRF010000240.1:0-8672 GCA_035695905.1 Micromonosporaceae bacterium
GACTGGCACGAGTCGCTGAACATGGCCGGCGTGCTCAAGCTGCCGTGCATTTTCGTCATCGAGAACAACCAGTTCGCCTACTCGACGCCGCTGCGGCTACAGACCGCTACGCCGACGTTCGCCGAGAAGGCGGCCGCGTACGGGATGCCCGGCGTCAGGATCGACGGGACCGACGTGCTGGCGATGTACGACGCGACCGCCGAGGCGGTCGCCCGGGCGCGGGCCGGTGAAGGGCCGTCGCTCATCGAGGGCGTGACCATGCGGATGCACGGGCACGCCGAGCACGACCCGGCCGACTACGTGCCGAAGGAAATGTTCGAGGAGTGGCAGAAGAAGGACCCGGTCGAGTTGTTCCAGAACGTCCTGCTGGACAACGGCGTGGTGGACGCCGACGGCGCGAAGAAGGTGCGCGAGTCCGCCCGGCAGCGGGCGATCGACGCCCGCAAGAAGGCACTGGCGGACCCAATGCCCGATCCGAGCACGGTGGAGGAAGGCGTCTATGCCGACTGACACGGCGACGGCCAAGAGGACCAGCCCGACCTATCTCGAGGCGGTCAGCGCCGCGCTGGACAGCGAGATGGACCGCGACCCGGACGTGTTCATCATCGGCGAGGACGTCGGCCAGTTCGGCGGCGCCTTCAAGGTGACGAAGGGGTTCCTGGACAAGTTCGGCCCGCGCCGGGTGGTGGACACGCCGATCGCGGAGACCGGGTTCACCGGCCTGGCCGCGGGTGCGGCGTTGGTCGGGCTGCGGCCGGTGGTGGAGTTCCAGTTCGCCGACTTCATCTCCTGTGCGTTCGATCCGATTATTAACGTTATGGCCCGCCATCACTACCGCACCGGCGACGCCATGCCGGTGACGATGCGGGCGCCGTTCGGTGGCCGGCTGCGAGCCGGCCCTACCCACTCGCAGAGCGTCGAGTCATACTTCGCGCACGTGCCCGGTATCAAGATCGTCATGCCGGGCACTCCGGAGGACGCCGCTGGTCTGCTGGTCAGCAGCATCCGGGACAACAATCCGGTGCTGTACCTGGAGAACAAGTACCTCTACCGGCGCCTGCGGGCGACCGGCCCGCTCCACCTCGACCCGATCCCGCTCGGGCAGGCGAAGGTGGTGCGGGAGGGCTCGCAGGTCACCGTCGTGACCTACTCGGCAGGAGTATCGCAGGGGCTGGAGATTGCCGCGGAGTTGGATAAGGACGGTATCTCCGTCGAGGTTGTCGACATTCGTACCCTCGTGCCGCTCGACGTGGAGACAATCGTGCGGTCGGTGAAGAAGACCTCCCGTGCGGTGGTCCTGCACGAGGCGGCGTTACGGATGGGGTATGGCGCGGAGATCGCGGCGACGATCCAGGAGGAGTGCTTCTGGCACCTCGACCAGCCGGTGACCCGCATCGCGGCGAAGAACACCCCGACGCCCACGAGCCCACCGCTGGAGGACGCCGTGATCCCCCAGCCGGCGGAGATCGCGGCGACGCTGCGGAAGGTGGCGACAGCGTGACTGACTTTGACGTCGTCGTGCTCGGCGGCGGCCCGGGCGGCTACGCGGCCGCACTGTATGGCGCGTCCGCGGGTCTGACGGTCGCGATGGTGGAGCAGAACAAGGTCGGCGGCACCTGCCTGCACCGCGGCTGCATCCCGGCGAAGGCGCTGCTGCAGGCCGCCGAGGTCTATCGGGCCGTCGGGCACGCCGGCGACTTCGGTTTCCGGCTGCCGGACGGCGCGACCCCGGCCATCGACTGGCCGGCGGTCAACGCCCGCAAGAGCGGAATTGTCAACAATCTCACAAAAGGATTGTCTGGCTTACTCAAGCGGCGAAAGGTGACGGTCGTCAACGGGCACGGCCAGCTGACCGCCGACGGCGCGGTCGCGGTGGACGGCCAGACAATGACCGGCCGAGCGGTGATCGTCTGCGCCGGCTCCGTGCCGCGCTCGTTGCCTGGGCTGGAGATCGACGGCGACCGGGTGGTCAGCTCCGACCACACCACCAACAGCGACCGTCCGGCCCTGCCCAAGCGGGTGGCGGTGATCGGCGGCGGAGTGATCGGCGCCGAGTTCGCTTCCGTCTTTACCGACCTCGGCGTGCAGACCACGCTGCTGGAGGCGCTGCCGCACGGCGTGCTCCCCATCGGGCCGGACCGGGACGTCGCCGACGTCCTGGCCAGGGCGTTGGCCCGGCGGGGCACCGACATCCACGCGGACGCCCGGGTCGGCACCGTCGAACGCAGTGGCAGCGGGGTGATCGTGCCGTTCGAGACCAAGAACGGCGCTGAGAAGATCGAGGTCGACCAGGTCCTGGTCGCGATCGGCCGCCGGCCGGCTACTGAGGACTGCGGCCTGGAGGAGGCCGGCGTCCGGGTGGAACGGGGGTTCGTCGAGGTCGACACCACCACGATGCTGACCTCCCGGCCGGGCGTCTACGCGATCGGTGACTGCGTGAACACACCGGGCCTGGCGCACGTCGCGTACGCGGAGGCAGTCGTCGCGATCCAGCACATCCTGGGCGAGCGGCCAGTGCCGATCGAGTACAGCCGCGTGCCATGGGTTGTCTACACCCACCCCGAGGTCGCCTGGGCCGGGCAGACCGAGGCCGAGGCCCGGGCCGCCGGACACGACGTCGAGGTGCACAAGCACGCCTTCGCCGGCAACGGCCGGGCGATGATCATTGGCGACACCGACGGGATTGTGAAGGTCGTCGCCCAGCGTGGCGGCCCGATCCTCGGCGTCCACCTGGTCGGTCCGTGGGCCAGCGAACTGCTTGCCGAGGGCTACCTCGCGGTGAACTGGGAGGCGCTGCCCGCCGAGGTCGGCGCGTTCATCCACCCGCACCCCAGCCTGTCCGAGGCCATCGGCGAAACGATGATCACCTTCTCTGGTCGGTCCCTCCATGGCTAGGGATTAGCCTCACCTTCCCGGGAGACGCGCAATGGCAGACGAGGTCTGGACGGTCGCAATGCCCAAGCTGGGCGAGACCGTCACGGAGGGCGAGGTCGGCACCTGGTTCAAACAGGTGGGCGACACGGTGGCGTTCGACGACCCGCTGTTCGAGGTATCCACCGACAAGGTCGACTCGGAGATCCCCAGCCCGTACGACGGGGTGATCGTGGAGATCCTCGTGCAGTCCGGCGAGATGGTGCCGGTCGGCACGCCGGTGGTGCGGATCGGCCCGCCCGGGTCGGCGGTGTCCACTGGCGCTGGCGCCGGTGGTGAGGCGGCGGCCGGCGCGGCGGTCGCGGCCGAGCCTGCGGCACCGGAAGCCGGCGGCTCGGAAGGCCCGGCCACCGCCCCACCGGAGGCGGCGGTGACCGCGGGTGGCGAGGTGCACGAGGTCACCATGCCGAAGCTGGGCGAAACGGTGACCGAGGGCACTGTCGGCGCCTGGCTCAAACAGGTAGGCGATCCGGTCGCGTTCGACGATCCGCTCTTCGAGGTGTCCACCGACAAGGTCGACTCGGAGATCCCCAGCCCGCACGACGGGGTGCTGCTGGAGATCCTGGTGCAATCCGGCGAGACGGTCCCGGTCGGCACCCCGATCGCACGGATCGGCGAGCCGGGCGCGACACCCGCGGCCGCGCAGCCAGCTGCAGGGCCGGGCCCGACCGCGGTTGAGTCCGCGGCGGCAGCCACACCCGGCAATGGCCACAGAGGACCGCTACTCTCCCCGGTGGTCCGGCGACTGGCCGCGGAGAACGACATAGACCTGACGCAGCTCCGCGGATCGGGCGCGGGGGGGCGGATTCGCCGGGAGGACGTGGAGCAGGCCATCGCGTCGGGCGGAGTCCGGGTGGCGCCGGCCCGGCAGCCAGCTGCTGCGGCCGCGCCGACCGCACCGGCGCCGGCCGCGCCGGCCGCGGCGGCCGCGCCGGCCGCGGCCCCTGCGGCGGCCCGAGCCGCACCTTCCGCGCCTGGCGCGGGCGCCGGCGCGGTAGCCGCCACCACCGACCCGCGCGACCAGGTCGAACCGCTGTCCCGGATGCGGCTGGTCGTCGCCGAGGGCATGGTCCGGTCGCTGAACACCTCAGCGCACGTGTGGACCTCGGTCGAGGTCGACTTCGACAACGTCGAGCGGGTACGGCAGAAGCACAAGGACCGGTTCAAGAAGGAGGTCGGCGCTTCCCTGAGCTACCTCCCGTTCGTGTCCCGCGCGACGATCGACGCCCTGCGCGCGTTCCCGGCCGTGAACTCCTCGATCGACATCCCGGCCAAGACCCGCACCCTGCACCCCTACGTGAACCTCGGCATCGCGGTCGACCTGGACGAGCAAGGACTGGTCGTGCCCGTGGTGAAGGACGCAGACGCCCTCAACATCCGCGGCATCGCCAGCAAGATCACGACCCTGGCGGCGGCGGCCAGGGCCAAGAAGCTGTCCATGGCGGACATGAGCGGGTCCACGTTCACGATCACGAACCCCGGCCCGTTCGCCAGCTACGCGTCCTCCCCGGTCATCAACCAACCGAACGTCGCCATTCTCTGCACCGACGGGGTAAAGCGTCGCCCCGTGGCGGTGGGCGATGCGATCGCCATCCATCCGGTGGGAATCATCGGCCTGGTCTACGACCACCGCGCGTTCGACGGGTCCACCGCGTCCAAGTTCCTTCTTCACCTCCGCGACTCACTGGAACAGCGGGACTGGGAGGCCGAGGTCGTCTGACATGGCGGGGCGGCCGGCGCCGGTCGACGGCGAGCCGGTGACGGTCACGGTGGCGCGCCGGGTCGCCCCAGGCCGCGAGGGCGAGTTCGAGGCGTGGGCGGAGAGGCTGACCCGGGTCAGCGCGCAGTTCCCGGGCTTCCTTGGCGCTGGGCTGCTCCGGCCGGGCCACGTCGGCGAGGAATGGCACGTGGTCTACCGCTTCGACTCGGCTGGGAACCTCGCCGCCTGGGAGCGGTCACCGGCACGGGCAAGGCTGCTCGACGAGGGCGAGGAACTGATGCAGACCACGGCCGTGCAGCGCGTCTCCGGCCTGGAGACCTGGTTCTCGCTGCCGGGGCGGACGGCGCCCGCTCCGCCGCGGTGGAAGATGTTCCTGGTCTCGGCGGCCAGCATCTTCGCGCTGCAACTGGTCCTGCACCTGCTCGTCGACCCCGCGGTGGAGAGCTGGCCATTGGCGATGCGCGTGGCCGCCCTGGTCGCGCCGGTGACCGCGCTGATGACCTGGGTCGTCATGCCTCGGCTGGCCCGGCTGCTCCAGCGCTGGCTGTACGCGCCGCCAGGTGACCGCACGCTGCGCACCACGCCGACTCAGCGGATGTAGGACTTCTTACCGCACGTAGATGATCAGCGTCGGTCTGAATCCCCGTCCCCGCGGGTGGGTGCGTTACCGCGAGCAAGACTGGCGGGCACGATCGTGGCGGAAGCGCAGCGGGTACGGGCGTTGGCGGGAGCGGACGACGGCACCGCACCCGGCTACGCCAGCCCAGGCGCGGGGGCACCAAAGGTATTCACTAACAACGTGCAACCACGCGGGTTGCCGGTGTGATTACGGAGCGGCAGGTGCCACCGATGGCACAACGGCTCCGCGTTGACGAAAGGCCATTCGCCGATCCCACAGGCTGGAACCAGCGCCGGGCCCGGCCTTGCCTGGCGCCTAGGGTGGAGGACCTGCGGATCGAGATGCTCGGGCTGGTCTCGTGAGACACCCGTGCCCGCATCGATCAAACGAGGGGGTCGTGATGGACGATCTGGGCCGCTCCGCAGTGGGCAGCGGACCGCCCTGGTGGGCGCGCCTGCGCCCGCTGGTGGAGTCGACCTCGGCCCGGACGGAGCTGCGACGTGGGCTGCCCGGCGTCTGTCGGCCGCGACCGGCCGACACCCCGTAGCGCGTCAGGTGGGCCGGACCCGGTTCGCCCGCAGCGACGGGCTGCGGATCGCGTACGAGCTGCGGGGTAGCCGCCTGTGGTCGCGGCGGCCGTGGCTGGTCCTCGTGCAAGGACTCGGGTTCGACCGATCCGGTTGGGATCCGGTGGCCCGCCAGCTGCGGCGACACTTCCGGCTGCTGCTGGTCGATAACCGCGGCTGTGGGCGGAGTGCCGTCGCGGAGCGCCAGTTCACCGTCGCGGACATGGCGCGGGACGTAGTGGCGACGCTGGACGCGGCCAGGATCCGCAGGGCTCACCTCGCCGGCGCCAGCCTCGGCGGGATGGTGGCGCAGGAGGTAGCGATCGGCTACCCGGACCGAGTCGACCGGCTCGTGCTGGCCTGCACGACGCCCGGCTGGCCGTACGCCTATCCGATGCCGCCCACCGGGGCCCGCCTGATCGCCGCGACCCGCGGCCTCACCCAGGACGTCGCGGCACGGCGGTACGTGCAGAACGCGCTCGCCGCGGACACCGTGGCCGGCCGTCCCGAACTGGTCGACCGGCTTCTCCGGCACCAGCAGGCCAGGCCGAACGCTGCCGGCTTTTCCGCGCTCGCCGCCGCTGGCGCCCGGTACACCGGACATCTGCGGCAGGCGAAGATCCGGGCCCGCACGCTGATCCTGCACGGCGATGCGGACACCGTGGTGGACCCGCGCAACGCGGCCCTGCTCGCCAGCCGCATCCCGGATGCCACCCTGGTCATGCTGCCGGGCCTCGGGCACCTGTTCTTCTGGGAGGACCCGGACACCTTCGTCGACGCCGTCACCGCGTTCCTGACCGACCACCCTAGCGACGCCCCTCAGGGCGGCTCCGCGGGCAGCTCCAGCTCCCAGAGCGCCCGGTAGCGGCCGCTCGCTCGTACCAGCTCGCGGTGGCTGCCGCGCTCGACCACCCGCCCGGCGTCCAGCACGACCACCTCGTCCACCTGATCCAGCCCGGTCAGCCGATGCGTGATCAGCAGGGTGGTGCGCCCGGCGCTCGCGGCGAGCAGGTCCTTGGTCAGCGCGTCCGCCGTCGGCGGGTCGAGGTTCGCCGCCGGCTCGTCCAGCACCAGCACCGGGAAGTCGGCGAGCAGCACCCGGGCCAGCGCCAACCGCTGCCGCTGCCCGGCCGACATCAGCACTCCTCGCTCCCCGACGAACGTGTCCAGCCCGGCCGGCAGCCCGGCCACCCAGTCCGACAGCCGAGCGCCGCGCAGCGCCGCCCACAGGGCCGCCTCGTTCGCCCCCGGCCGGGCCAGCCGCAGGTTCTCCCGGATGGTCGAGTCGAAGACATGCGCGTCCTGCGCGCAAAGCCCGACTACCCGGCGGACGTCGTGCCCGGACAGCCGGCGAACGTCCACGCCGCCGAGCTCGTACGTCCCGCCGGTCAGATCGACGAAGCGGAGCAGGGCCGCGGCCAGCGTGGTCTTCCCGGCTCCACTGGCGCCGATCACAGCCACCCGCCGACCAGGCATGAGGTCGAGATCAACGCCGTCCACCGCGGCCGGCCGGTCCGGCTCGTCGCCCGGCCAACACGCCCGTACGCCGCGTAGCCGGACCGTCCACGCCGGACAGTCGGGGAGCGGGGCGGAGATTGCCGGCTCTAGCACGGGCACCGCAGCGTCCAGCACGCCGAGCACCCGCTCGCCGCTGCGGCGGACCCGAGTCAGTGCCGCCAGCGCGGTCGGAAGCAGTTGCACGGTCTCGAACGCTGCCAGCGGGACGAGGACGACGACGGCCAGCGCCACTCCGTCCAGCGCGCCCGACCGTACCGCCGGCACGCCGACCGCGAGCGAGCCCCAGACCGCCAGTCCGCCGCACAGGGCAGCGAGACCGCCGGCCAGCCCGGTTGCTGCCGCAGAGCCCTTGGCCAGCCGGGTCAGCTCGGCGTCTTGCGCCTCGATCTCGGCAAGCCGATCCGCCGCCGCCCCGTACGCGATCAGCTCGGGCTGAGCGCGCAGCAACTCGACGACGCCGGTCGCGAGATCTGCACGGGCGCCGGCCATCCGGCGGTCCGCCTGCCGGCTGGCCCAGGCGGTGACCGCCGGCACTGCGAGCGCCGCGGTCAGCAGCGCAGCCAGCAGTACAGCTCCAGCGGCCGGTAGCAGCACGGCGACCAGCCCGACGGAGAGCGCACTGGTGACGGCCGCCACCGCTGCCGGCTGCAGCACCCGCAGCGGCAAGTCCTGGATCGTGTCGACATCGGCGATCAGCCGGGACAGGAGGTCGCCGCGCCGGAACGCCGGCAGGCCGGCCGGTGCGAGCGGCTCCAGGTGCCCGTACACCCGAACCCGGATCCGGGCCAGCAGCCGGAACGCGACATCATGTGAGACCAGCCGCTCGGCGTACCGGAAGGCAGCCCGGCCGATCGCGAACGCGCGTACCCCGATGATCGCCGTCGTCAGCGTAAACAACTCAGGCCGCAATGCGGCCGCCGAGATCAGCCAGGCGGCGGCGGCCATCAGCGCCACCCCGCTGCCCACGGCGAGGACACCGAGCCCGGTGCCGGCGGCGAGCCGGGCCCGGTCCGGCGCCCGAAGCCCAATCAACCGGCGCAACACTCCCCGCTCGGGCAGCTCGCTCATGACGGCAGCGCCGCCTGTGCGCCGGTAGCTACCGCCAGCGCGCCGATGTGCACGGTCCGGTCGGCGCCGGCCGCCAGCGCCGGCCGGTGGACCACCAGCAGTACGCACCGACCGGGGGACAGTTGCCGCAGGCCCTCCAGCACCCGAGCCTCGGTGGTGCCGTCCAGGTGCGCGGTCGGCTCATCCAGCAGGAGCAACCCCGCGCCGCGCTGGGCCCGCAGGAACGCCCGGGCCAGGGACACCCGCTGCC
>DASRRF010000241.1:0-1843 GCA_035695905.1 Micromonosporaceae bacterium
GCCGAGCTGGTGGCCCAGCGCCACGCTGCCGGGCTGTCCCAGACCGACGTGGCCGACCGGATGGGCACATCCCAGCCCGCGGTGGCGCGGCTGGAGGCGGGTGGCGTGGACGTCCGACTCTCCACACTGGAACGGTACGCCGCGGTTGTCGGCGTACGGCTGAGCTGGCAGATGTATCGCGACGAAGGGTGAGCAATGGACGTACGCCTAGATCATGACCCACGACGGCCGCAACAGCCCCCGCCGGGCCGACCAGAACCGGAGCCGGGCGCCCTGCCCCTGGGCGGTCCGGGTGTGGCGCCCTGGCTGGAGCAGCGGATGTTCGACTGGCGGATCGTGCTGCTGCACGGCGCGGTTACGCCGGACGTGGCCACCCGAACGGCGGCCGCCCTGCTCACCCTCGACGCGCTCGGCACCGAGCCGGTCCGGCTGCACATCGCGGCCAGCGGTGACGACATCGTGGCCGCGTTCGCGCTGGTGGATGCGCTGGACGTGATGCGGGCACCGGTGCACGCGACGGCGACGGCCGAGGTGGCCGGCGCGGCGGTGGCGGTCTTCGCGGCGGCCCGGCGCCGGCTGGCCTTCCCGCATGCCCGGTTCCGGCTGACCGAACCCAAGGTGAGCGGGGTGGCCGGTACCGCCGACGAGGTGACCGCGGCGGCCGGGCGGTACCTGCGCGCGCTGGAGGATCTGGTGCTGCGGATCGCGACGGCGACCGGGCAGCCGCGTAGCCGGATCGAGGATGACCTGGCCCTCGGGCGGATCCTGCGGGCCGACGAGGCGGTGGAGTACGGCCTGGTCGAGGAGATCGTGGCCGGTCGCTGAAAAGAGAACGACCCCCGGAGTTTCCACGCGATGCGTGGGACCGGCTTGGACGGGCCGGCAACTCCGGGGGCCGGGTAGCTGCCTCGTATTCGCCGAGCCGCCATCGAACGGCATCGCGTTACGAGCCAGGAGGACGGCGGCTAGCGGACAACCACCTCACGAGTCCAATAACTATTCAAAACTGGACCACCTCCCTTCTCGTGTACCTGCACACTATTGCCGGATCGCAGCCGCGGCAACGGTGTTTCGCCGACTACATGCTCTGGTTCAGCTTGCGTACCCGGAAGGCCATCACGATGTCGCCGATTGCCCGAGCCAGCGCGATCGCCGCGACATAGACCACCAGCAGGTACGCCGACCGGCCGAACCGGCCCGCCGCCCAGAAGCCCAGCAGCACCTCGACGATGCCCAGGATCAGCAGCAGCCACCAGGCGTCGTTCTCGGCCTTGGTGGCGAAGCCGAGCACGATGTCGGCGACTCCCTTGAACAGCAGGTACCACCCGATGAACGCGGACAGCCAGAGGAACGACCGGCCCGGGTTGGCCAGGATCACCACACCGGTGATCAGGAACAGCCCCGCGAGCAGGGCGTGCAACCATCTCCAGCCCGGCGCGGTGAAGGTCATGAACAGCTCGTGTACGGCGGCCAGCAGCACCACAATGCCGGCCAGCGCCGCGATCGAGGTGACCGATGTCTTGTCGAAGCCGAGCACGAACCAGCTCAGGATGAGCCACGCGGCGCCGGTGACCAGGAACAGCCACCATGGCATGCCGCGACCGGCGGTCTGCGGGAAGGTGCTGCGGACGGTTGTCGTGGCCATCTCAGGCCTCCTTCTTCCTGCGGTCCGGGATCGCCAGGTTGATCAGCCAGCTGACGACGCCGACGATGATGGCTCCCCAGAACGCCGCCCAGAACCCGTCCACGTTGAACGGGAGCTTGAGCTGGTCGGCCAGCCAACTGGTGAGCATGAACAGGAGCGCGTTGACCACGAGCGCGATCAGCCCGAGCGTCAGCACGT
>DASRRF010000242.1:0-8071 GCA_035695905.1 Micromonosporaceae bacterium
CAGTGAACGGAGCTGCCCGGCCAGCCCGCCGCGCAATGCGATGCCGTACAGCGACGGCACCATCAGCAGGTGTGATGCCGCATGGCGGTGTGCGGCGCGGCCCAACGCGACCAGGTCGGTGGTCCGGTCGCTCGGGATGACCAGGGTGCCGCCGCTGGCCAGGGTCCAGTAGATGCCGGCCACCGAGCTGTCGAACGAAATCGAGGAACTCAGCAGGAACGTGGTCACCGGCCGCGGATAGTAGGCCAGCCGCGCGGCGGTCGAGTAGGCGAGCGCGGCTGCCGAGATCGTCACACCCTTCGGCAACCCGGTCGAGCCGCTGGTGTAACAGGTGTAGGCGAGCGGGCCGCGCGTCGTCGCGCCGACCGGGTGCCGCCCGTCCACCGTCACCGTGTCGAACCGGCCCAGCGGCATCGGCAGATCCGGCTCCACCACGGCGATCCGGGCACCGGACGCGGCGGCGAGGTGCTGCTGGCGCTGGATCGGGAACGCGGCGTCCACCGGCACGTACCGGGCACCGGCCCGCAGCACGCCGAGCATCCCGACCACGGCCCACCGGGAGTTGCGCGCATGCACGATCACCGCTTCGCCGGTGGCCACCCCGCGCCCGCGCAGCGCCGCGGCGATCCCGGCCGACGCCGCGCCCAGCTGCCGGTAGGTCAGGGCCGCCTCCCGGTCCAGGACGGCGACGGCGTCGGTTGCCAGTCGCGGCTCGAGCAGGTCCAGGATGTGTTGCGGGTACGGTATGAGCGGCCCTTCGAGGTCCGGAACCCAACCGTTCACGGTGGCGCACCCAGCTCGCCCAGGACCCGGCGGAACCCGGTCACCCGCCGGTCCACCCAGGAGGCGGAGAACAGCAGCGGGTCGTAGCTCACGTACCCGGCCGGCGGGCCGTCCACCCTGACCGTCCACAGTAGAGGTGTCGGTACCGCGAGTGGTGGCTGGTAGTCCTCTAGGATCAGCCGCAGCGGCAGGGCACTGTCCGGTGTGGACTCCGCGATCGGCGGGTACGAGATGAGCCGGAACACCGGTGGCACGCGGCCGGGCCGGGACAGGACCGCGAGGATCTCGGGCAGCGCGTGCCGTACCGGGATGTCGTTCGCGTACGCGAGCCGGCAGGTACGGTCCACCCGCCGCTGCAGCTCGCTCAGGTCAGCCTCGTCCGACCTCATCACGCCGGACAGGTCCACCCGGATCGGCAGCACGTTGAGCAGGAACCCGACGGTGCGCCACTGGGCCGGCAACCGGCCCGCCGTGACCACCGGCACGAACGCCTCGGCCGCGTCACCGCCGGCGAACAGCGCCGCGGTGAGCGCGGTGAGCAGCAGTGTGAACGGCGTGGTCCGCGCCCGCCGGGCGGCCGCGGTGACCGCGTTCCACGCGTGTTCGCCGATCGGGAACCGCAGATCCGCCCGGTCCCCGAGCGGCCCGCCGGGGACCGGGCGGGCCGCTCGGGGACCGGGCGGGTCGATTCCGGCCAGCCGCTCCCGCCAGTACGGCACGGTTCGCCGTAGCCGGGACAGCGCCGTCCCGCCCCGCTCCTGCGCGCTGATGTCGGCGTACTGGAGCACGTCCGCGTCCAGCGGGGCGGTGCCGCGTACCCGGGCCGTGTACGCGGCCCGCAGATCCCGGGCCACCAGCCATTGCGACCACGCGTCGGCGGCGGTGTGGTGCGCGACGAGCACCAGCAGCGCCCGGTCCGCGCCGTACCGCCCGAGGTAGGCCCAGAGCAGCGGTGGCTCGTCACACGGATGGTCGCGGCGACAGACCGACGCGGCAAACTCCTCCGCTAGCACCACGGAGTCCAGTGTGGACACTGCCAGCCGGGCCGGCATCGGCGGCAGCACCCGCTGGTGCGCGCGCAGGCCGTCGCGCACGACGACGGTCCGCAGCGCGCCGTGCCGGGCCACCACGTCGCCGAGCGCGGCGTGCAGCACGTCGGCGTCGACCGGGCCGTTGACCTCGTACACCGTGCGGGTGATGAACCGCGGGTGGAAGACCTGGCCGCCGGTCGCGCGGTCGAGCTCGCACAACAGCTCCTGCGCGTCGGTCAGCGGCGCCTCGCGGGTCGCGGTCAGCACGGGGCACCGGCCCGCGCCGCGGGCGTGCCGACCACCGGCAGCCGCTTGATGCCGGCCAGGAACGTCGAGCGCACCCGGACCGGTTCGGCCAGCAACGTGACCGACTCGAACGTGCCGAACAGTTCGGTGAAGACCAGCCGCAGGGTGGCTCGGGCCAGGTGCGCACCGATGCAGTAGTGCCGCCCGCTGCCGAAGGCGAGATGCCGGCCCGGCGGCCGGCGTACGTCGAACGTGTCGGGATCGGTGAACACCGTGGGATCCCGGTTGGCCGCGCCGAGCCAGGCGACCACCGCGTCCCCGGCCGCGATCGGCACCCCGGCCAGCCGGACCGGGCACCGGGCGTGCCGCATGAAATGGCTGGCCGGCGAGGACCAGCGCAGGGCCTCCTCGACGCCGCAGGCGAGCAGGTCCGGGCGGGCCGCCCAGTCCGCGTACCGGCCGGTGCGGGCGAGTTCGGCAACGGCCGCGGTGGGCACGTGCGGCAGCGTGACGCTCGCGCCGAGCAGCAGGCTGTAGCAGTTGGACACGACCGCACCGGGCGGCAGCCGGGCGCCCTCGAACCGCATCCCGAGCAGCACGCTGACCAGATCGTCGCCGGGTGACCGGGCCCGGTGCCGGACCAGATCCGCCAGGTACGCGAACAGCTCCCGGTGCCCGCGGGCCAGCGTGTCGGCGACCCCGCCGCCGACCTGGTAGTCCGGGTCGTCCTCGGCCGCGCACATCGCGGTGAGCCGGGCCAGGTCCGGCCAGTCCGCCGCGGGCAGGTCGAGCAGCGGCCCGATCAGCGCCAGCGGCAGCCGGCCCATCGCCGCGGCGAGGTCGAACGGCTCGCCGGTCGCACCGGGGCGCAGCAGATCCTTGATGCCGGCCCGGATCTGGCCGGCGTACGCCCGGGCGGACCGGGCGCCCATGGCCCGCTGGAGCGGGGCGCGCATCCGGTCGTGTCGCGGCGGGTCGGTGGCCGCCAGCTGCCGCCCGGCCGCCGGGTCGCCCTTGCCGAGCAGGTTGAGCAGCGTGCCGCGTTCGGAGGTGAAGCACGCGTGGTCGCCGAGCACCCGGTCCACCTCCGGGTACCGGGTCACCGCCCAGAAGCCCAGCCCGGGCGGGGATCCGGGCCGCTCGACCGGCTGCCAGTGCACCGGGCTGTGCGTACGCAGCGACCGCCAGACCGCGTACGGGTCGCCGTCGGCGTACAACAGCGGATCGGCGAGGTCGATCACGTCGACCCCACCGCGGCCCGGCCTGCCCCGGCCTGCTCGGCCACCGCCTCGGCCAGCTCGGCAATGGTCGGCGACAGGAACAGCGTCCAGGTGGGAATCTCCACGCCGAGCGCGGTGTCGATGTCCAGCTGGAGATCGGCGGCGAGCAGCGAGTCGCCGCCCAGCTCGAAGAAGTCGTCGTGGATGCCGACCGGCTGCACGCCCAGCTTCGCGCTCCACAGCCGGGCCAGCGTCGCCTCCACATCGGTGCGCGGTGCCGCGTACGGCGACGCGACGCCCAGCACCTCCCGCTCCATCATCCGCGTACGTCCATCATGGACAGTACTGATCGGACAGTGGTCTGTGGACTGTCCACGAGCACCCGCAGGACACGGTGGAAGTCGGCCTCCAGCGCGGTGATCGTACCCTCGTCGAACAGCCGCGGGTTGTACATGACCCGTACCATGAAGGGTTCGTACGGCTCCATCATCCACACGAAGTCGATTGGCAGGACCGGCGTCTCGCGCACCAGTTCGGGCGGGAGCATCAACTGTGCATAGTGGACGGACGCGGTCGGGTCGTCGAAGACCGGGATCGGCATGCACAGCTGAGCCGGCGCGGGAACCACGGACTCCAGGTCGAAGGCGGCCTCGGCCACCTGTGGCAGCGCCTCCAGCACGCGTACGAACGGGACGTCGTTCACCTGGGCGGCGACCCATACCCGGTGCACCCTAGCCACCAGCTCGGCGAGGGTCGGGTCGCCGGACAGGTCCAGCCGCAGCACGTACCCGTTGAGGAAGTACCCGATCGTGTCCCACTGGTGGCGCTCGCGCCCGGAGCCCAGCGCCGGCACGATGACCTCGTCGGCACCGGTACGCGCGCGGACGCAGACGCTGTACGCGGTGAGCAGTACGGTGAAGAACGACGTACGCAGGGCTCGCCCGGTGGCCCGTACCGCCTCCACGGTGGCGTCGCCGACCGCGAAGCTGTGCATCGCCTTCGGCACCGGGGTGGTACTCGGGATCCGCGGGTGATCGGTGGACAGCCCGACCACATCGAAGTCGGCCAGAGTCTTCTCCCAGTACGGCAGGGCGGCCCTGATCCGCTCCTCGCGGGCCGGCGACGCGTCCACCCGGGCGCAGTCGACGTACTGCAGCACCGGCGAGGGGTCCGGCGGCAACCCGCGCCGGCGCCGCTCGTACCCGGCCATGATGTCGCGGATCGCGAGCTTCATCGTCCACCCGTCGGCCACGCTGCGGTGGATGATGAGCACCAGCGCGGACTCGACCGGGCCGAACCGGACCAGGTACGCGGCCATCAGCGGGACCCGGTCACTCGGGTACTCCCGGGTGAGCCAGTCCGCGGTGAGCAGCGCGACGGCATCGCGCCGCTCCGCCGGGGTAGCCGCGTCGAGGTCGATGACGACCAGCGGCACCGGCTGCGCGGGCAGTACCCGCTGGAACGGGAAGCCCTCGTCGCGCACCACGACGGTACGCAGCGCGGTCTGCCGTACCACCACATCGTCGAGTGCGCGTTGCAGGTCGGCGACGTCGACCGCGCCGGTGAGCCGGCGCGCGGCCCAGCACAGGTACTTCGGGCCGAAGACGCTGCCGCCGTCGTTCGCGGCGAACGCGGCGAGCAGCTGTTGCCCGTATGACAGCGGTGCCTCAGTCATGTAGCGAAACCTCCGGGACGAGGCCCAGGGTCCGGGCCAGATGGTCGATGGAGGCCAGGAACGCGCGCTCGATCTGCGCCGCGTCCGGCGCCGGCGGGCCGCCCGGCACCGTACCCAATGAGCACGGGAACGGCGCCGCGCCGTCGAACAGGGTGACCAGCGCCATCAGGTTGTCGAACCGGCGGCGCTGGGCGGGTGGCAGCGAGTCCACAAAGACCGGCCGGATCACCCGGTTCACCATGGCCGGCGGGACGAAGCGCGGCGGCCAGACCGCGAAGCCGAGCTGGTCGGCCCGGTGCACGGCCAGCTCCACCATTCGCTGGATCTCCGGTGCGGCCAGGCCACTGGTGATCCAGTACACGCCACCGGCGGCGGCCGGCCCGGCGAGCGCGACCAGCGCGTCGGCGACCAGGTCCCGGGGCAGCATGTCCACTGTGGTCTGTGCGGCGAACGGCAGCACCGGCAACAGGTTGCGCAGCACCGCGGCGCTCGTGTTGTGGATGCCCTGGAACCGGCTCATCGCACCGTCCACCGAGTCGCCGATCACGATGGAGATCCGGGCGATCGCGGCCGGCAGCCCGGCCCTGCCGACCACGTCCTCCGCGGCGAGCTTGGACTCCAGGTACCGCGCCGCGCTGACCGAGCCGCCGTGGGCCGGCGCGGCGCGGTCCAGCCGGTCCACGAACGCGGTCGACGAGAGCACCAGCCGGGCGCCGGCATCGATCGCGAACCGGGTGATCTGCTCGGTACCGCGGACGTTCTGGGCATGGATCGCCGCGTCGTCGGCGGTGAAGTCGGTGACCCCGGCGCAGTGCACGACAGCGTCGACGCCGCGCGCCAGTTCCGCGTACCCGTGCCGATCGAGGCCCAACCGCGGCCGGGTGATGTCGCCCCGCACAGCCCGACCCGCGACCTCGCCG
This sequence comes from Micromonosporaceae bacterium, assembly GCA_035695905.1. Lineage (GTDB taxonomy): Bacteria > Actinomycetota > Actinomycetes > Mycobacteriales > Micromonosporaceae > EFPC-2. Next base: position 5,876 of record DASRRF010000242.1, read on the forward strand.
CGGTAGGTCAGCGCGACCACATCCTTGCCGGCCAGCCGGCGCAGCACCGCGGCGCCGACCACCCCCGATGCGCCGGTCAGCAGGATCGAACCCACATCGTCCAGGCTGGCGTACGGCGCTTAACGGATGCTGAATCGCGAGACATGGATGACGCCAACTCTCGCGGATCTGATTGCGTCGAGTACGGCGGTCGCTACGATAAGTCCATCAATGTCGATGTCTGGAGTGATCGCATGATGCGGAGACCCCGCCTAAGCGTGACAGCACTGTCCGCTGTACTCGTTGCCACCAGCCTGATCGCCGGCCCGGCCGGCGCCTCAGACGAGGCGATCTTCAATGACGGCGCCGCGACCGTCACCGACGCGCACCGCCACGGTGGCGACGTCGGCCGGCTCGACACCAGCAGCACCAACGTCTCCCTGATCGGGAAGGCGGCGGTACACAACATCCGGCCCAACCAGGTCTCCGACGTCGGCGTACTGGGCAACTACGCCTACCTCGGCGGGTTCAACAACACGCCGTGCGAAGGCGGCGTCTACGTCATGGACATCACCGACCTGCGCAACCCGCATGAGGTCGGCTTCATCGCGTCCTCACCGGGATCGTTCGTCGGCGAGGGCGTACACCCGATCCACTTCAGCACCCCGGCGTTCACCGGCGACGTGCTCGCGTACAGCAACGAGGTGTGCACCGGAGCCACCGCGCCGCCCGCGGTCGGCGGGGCAACCCTGGTCGACGTGACCGACCCACTGCACCCGGTGGTGCTGGTCAACGGGTTCGGTGCGGTCGAGCCGGGGGTCACCGAACGGGCGCGCACCGTACACAGCGTGTTCATGTGGCAGGACGGCGCCGGGCCGGACGCGAAGGCGTACGTGGTGCTGCCGGACAGCCGTACCCCGATGTTCCCGATCTTCGACATCACCGACCCGCGGCACCCGGTGCAGGTCGTCGACATCGACCTGGCCACCACGTTCCCGCAGATCCTGCAGCCCGGTAAGGGACTGGACACGGTGTTCTTCCACGATGTCGTGGTACGCAAGCAGGGCGATCGGCAGATCATGCTGCTGTCGGTCTGGGACGCGGGTTACCTGAAGCTGGACGTCACCGACCCGGCCCACCCGGCCTACCTCGCCGACAGCGACTTCCGCACACCCGACCCGCAGTTGCTGGAGAGCACCGGCGAGTCGCTGGGTCCGGAAGGCAACGGCCACTACGCCGAGTTCGCACACAACAACGACTTCATCATCACCACCGATGAGGACTTCGGCCCGACCCGGGTGCTGGTCAAGACCGACGACGGCGGCGAGTTCCGGGGGGCGCAGGCCGGCGGCGCGCAGTTGCCGACCGGCGGCACGCTCACCGGTACGGCGATCTTCGTCGGCCTGGCCTGCAACGCGTCACCGCCACCGGACGCACCGGCCAGCGGCGGGCCGTGGATCGCCCTGGTCGAGCGCGGCACCTGCACGTTCACCGAGAAGGCGGCCAACGTCGAGTCCCGCGGGTACGCCGGTGAGGTCGTCTTCAACCGCACCGGACCGGGTGGCGGCTGCGGTGCGGTGTTCGGCGCGACCGTGGTGGCGACCAAGCCGTTCTTCGCGGTGAGCCGGCCGGCCGGACTGTCCATTGTGGATGCCGACGCCGGCTACGACGAGGCCGCGTGCGTGGCCAGTTCGGCGTCGCTGCCGGTGCCGGTGGGCACGGTGGGCGACACCGTCACCCTCAAGGCGTCATTCGACGGCTGGGGGTACGTGCACATGTTCCGCAACGGCAACGGCAAGCTCCAGGAGATGGACACCTATGCGGTACGGCAGGGAATGGATCCGGCGTACGCGACCGGGTTCGGCAACCTGACCGTGCACGAGGTGGCCGCGTCGGCGCAGAACCCGCACCTGGTCTACCTGTCGTACTACGACGCCGGACTGCGGGTGATCAGCCTCAAGGGCGACAAGATAACCGAGGTCGGGCACTTCGTCGACGACCGTGGCAACGACTTCTGGGGCGTGCAGCTGATCCGCCGTGCCGGTGGAGAGTACGTCCTGGCCAGCGACCGCGACTACGGGCTCTACATCTTCCGGTACACCGGCTCCGCGTAAGTCAGCGCACTCATCGCAGGGGCCGTCCGGGAAACCCCCGGGCGGCCCCTCGCAATGCGCTGGTCGAAGGCCGACAACGTCGCCGCCTGTCCCACTTCCAACG
>DASRRF010000243.1:0-5056 GCA_035695905.1 Micromonosporaceae bacterium
TTGAAGAAGAACACGGTCATGGTGCTACTCCAATGGCTACGGGTTGGTTGCCGGCTGCTTGCTGGTGCTGGGTAGCTCCGGGAGGGGCGGCGGAGTCGCCGGCAACCCTTCGAGGGTCGATTTGTTGATCTCGCGGAGGTAGTCCGCCCGGGCGGCGTCGAAGGTGCTGAACACCCTCGCGCCGGGGGCGCGGGAGTGTACGAAGTCGACGATCGGAGTGGCCTCCACGTGGTACTTGGACCTCGGGTCGGTCAGCTCGGGGAAGTAGTCGTCGACGAACTTCATGATCATGGAGATCTCTTCCTTGCGGAGCCGCACGTTGTTCGCCCCCTGCGGGTCGCGCGCGCCGAAGAAGCGGAAGACCACGGACGGCTCCATCAGGCCGCCGGCCACGTAGTACGGGTCGCCCTTGTCGTCGAGCCCGAACGTGTGCAGGATCTCGTGCTTGACGAAATCGGGTACGCCGCCCAGGTTTCCCCAGTTGTCGTGATGGGTCATGGTGATGTTCCGGGCCAACCGGGTGACCCCGCCGGTGTAGCCGAAGTTCCCGCGGTTGTCGGGGATGCTGTTGACCTCCCTGGGCACCCGGTCTCCCCAGCGTTCGCTGTTGTACTCGTTGATCCGGTACTCGGATGGCTTCGGCCGGACCTTCCCGAAGTCGTCCGGGTCGAGCCTGACCTTCACGTCGAACGTGACCGCCATGCCGTTGTAGTTGACGGCGGGCGCCTTCTTGTTGAAGTCGTCCAGCGCGGCGGCCACCTGGGCGCGGTCCTTCTCGGTCCGTACCACGATCACCGAGCCGAGCACGATGGTGCTCTTGTCGAAGTCGATGACCACGGTGAAGTTGCGGCCGTCCCGGTCGACCAGGGCAAGGGGCTCCGCGGCGCAGTAGGCGTAGAGGTTGTTCCCGCCCTGGAGGCCCACCGGGTCGACCGAGGTCCAGCGGGCCAGCCACGGCGCGTAGTACCTCGCGCCGTGCATGCTCAGCCCGCTCTCCTCGTCGCGCTCCTGCCCGGTGAAGCGGTACCGCTTGCGCGCGTAGCTGCCGAAGCTGGTCTCGCCGTACGGGCTGAACTCCTCGCGGTTGGTGAGCACGCCGGTGCCGTCCAGCACCGCCGTACTGCTGCCGATCTGGTCCCCGAGCTGGTACGCGATGGCCGGGCCGCCGTCGTCCGGGTGTGCCGCCCCGATCCGTACCAGCGCGATGCGTTGCCGGTCGTCCATCACGTGTACGTGGTTGTTCGCGCCACCGTTCCAGCGATGGTGCTCGAACAGCCCGTCCAGGTAGTGCGTCACCTCCACGGCACCGCCCTGGCGGCGGACCAGTTTCTTCACCCGCCGTCCGGCGCCGTCGTAGAGGTACTGCGCGTGGATCGACGGTTCCGCGCCGGCGGTCTGGGTGGCGTACGTCTTGAGCTGGTCGCCATGGCTCCAGCCGAAATGCCGGGTGGCGGTCTCGCCGGTCAGGTTGCCGTTCGCGTCGTACGTGTAGCCGTACACCGTGGTGCCGATCGTCATGCTCTGCAGACGGTTGCTCCCAGGCTCCACAGTGGACTGCCGGGTGAACCCGCCGGCGCTGCCGTGCGCGAGGGTGAGCAGGTTGCCGACCGCGTCGTAGTGGTACGTCTCCTGGTACGGCTGGGTCCGGGTGACGTCGGTGCCGCGGGGCAGGTCGGTCCACGGGTCGCCGGGCGGCGGGCTGCCCTGCTCGCGTCCGGTCGCGACGAGCAACCGGTAGGTCGGGTCGTACTCGAAGGCCCGGTTGAGCGCGTTCGGGGTGGCACCGATGCCGCAGCCCGGCGCGCGGTCCCGGATCGTACGGATGTTGCCGACCAGATCGCACTCGTACCCGTAGTCCTGCAGTACCTCGCCGGTCGGGTGGTAGGTCGCCCCGCCGGCCAGCGTGTAGTGCTCGCTGCGCAACCGGGCCAGCCGGAACGTGTGCGGGTCGTAGGCGTACCGGGTCAGCACACCGTTGCCGTACCCGATGAGCACCCGACGGCCGCCCGCGTCGTACCCGATCCGCTGGACGTAGACGGTGTCGTCGAGGCGTACCTGTTCCAGCGCGCCGGCCTTGTTGTAGGCCGGCCGCAGCACCCGGCGCCTACCCTCCACATCGGACGGTAATGTCCGCGTGACGATCCGGTTCAACGCGTCGTAGCTGCTGGTTGTGGTGTACCCGGTGGCTTCCAGTAGAGCCGCGTCCGGTTGGTTCCAGTCGACCTGGAACGGCACCACCTGCCAGCCGTTCGCCGCGGCCTGCTGGTAGCCGGCGAGGATCGGCGCGTCGGCGATGACCCGGCGGGTGGCCCGCAGCACGTTGCCATGCATGTCCGCCGCCTCCGTGGTGACCAGCCCGGCCTCGTCGTGCTCGCGGACGACCCGGCCGAGCAGGTTGAGTGCCCGGGCCGCGTCGCGCTCGGTGGCCGGCTGGTCGGGTGTGCCGCCGTCGCCGTAGTCGATCCGCCGCCGCAAGGTCACCGATCCCCCGGCGCCGTCCCGCGCCCACACCCGGGTCGGCCGGTGCAACCGGTCGAACGCGCCGAGGATGAGCGCACCCTTGGCGTCCCGGCCCTCCACCGGGTTGCCGAGGGCGTCGTTGACGGTGTCGTGCCGGCCGGCGTCGATGCTGTCCATCCGCCACCGCCGCCCGGCCAGGTCCACTGTGTACTTGAACGCGTCGCGGCCCAGCGCGTCGGTCACCACCCGCAGGTGGCCCTGGATGTCGTACCCGGAGCGGGTGGTGAACCCGTCGGTGTCGGCCGGCCCGTTGCGGGAGACCATCCGCACGGTCCGCCCGAGCGCGTCGACCTCCATGCTGGCCGGCGTGTTCCAATGCGGTGCGTACGGCTGGGCGGCCGCGGCATGGGTACGGCCGGCGTTGTCGTTCGCGTCGTACACATAGGACTCCCACGGCGTCGGGGCGAACGTGTCCGGGTCGGCGAGGTCCACCGGCACGCCGAAGATGACCCGCAGTTCGCTGCCGTCCGGGTTCACCGTGCGGACGGCCTGCCCGCGCGGGTCGTAGAAGATGGTGGTCCGCTGGCCGAGCTGAGCCTGCACCGGTTCGGCGTACCCGAAGCCGGTGCCGAAGAACGGCTCGAACTTCTGCACCACCCGGCCCTTGTTGTCGTAGACCTGCGCCCCGCTGACGATCACGTTCGGTGGATCGGTCGCGGCGCGGGTACGCCCCACTGTGTCGCCGGCCGGGGCGAGCTGGTCCACCGGCAGCACGCCACCGCCGAACGCCGGGTCCCCGAAGACCGTGTCCTCGGCCTGCGACCGGGTCTGCAGCACCCGGCCGAATCCGTCGGAGTACTCGACCGAGACGATGACGTCGTCCCGCTGTTCGATCGGGATGTCGGTGGCCGTCTCGTGGTAGACGCGGCGTACGGCGCGGACCGACGCCGGCTGGCCGCGGTCGGCGAACGCGAGCAGGTCGTAGCTCAACGCCAGGCCCGGTACGTCGTGGTCGCCCTGGCCGTCCTTGCTCCGGACGAACTGCGCGGTGACCAGCCCGGCCGGGGAGAACGTGACCGCCGTCGTGGTGCCGTTCGGGTCGGTCACCTCACGCGGCTGCAGTACGCGGTTGTCGGGTACGGCCACAGTGGACAGACCGGCGGCGTCGGTCACCCGGACCGGCAACAGGTCGTGCTGGTCGTACTCGACCGTGGTCGGCGAACCCAGCGGATCCTGCCACACCAGCGGCAAGCCACGGGCGTTGTACCTGTGCCGCGCGGTCACCACGTAATATCCGCCGGGCGAGCCGGGCACGTCCGCGTCGGTGTAGTGCCGGTAGCCGGCCAGGCTCGGCAGCAGGTCGCGGAACTCCTGCGGGTACTCCCCCGGCCACGCGGTCACCCCGGCCGGGTTCAGATAGACCGGCCGCGGGTCGAGGAACCCGTCGGTGAACGCCAACGACTCGGTACGGCTCGGTTGCCCGAACGCGCCGAGCTGCCCCAGCGGCAGGCCGACAAACGCCTCGCCGTCGTAGAAGGTACGGGTGTGCCCGATCACCCGCAGCGAGGCGGACCCGGCGAGCACCACGTCGCACAGCCCGGCGGCGGTCAGCCGGCCGTCGTTGACCACCTCGTGGCTGGTTGTCCGGGCCACCCGGTCGACCAGGTACCGGTCGGCGTCGTCCCGCCGGGCGAACTCGGTGGTCGCGTACGTGGCCAGGTACGGCGGTGCCGCCGCGGTGCCCGGCAGCGACGGATCGCGGTCGCGCGGGACGGCGATGTCGACCTGCCCGGTGGCCAAGCCGTACGCGTCGTACCCGGCCGGGAACGCGAACCGCGTCATCGGGTCGTCGCCGCGCTCCCACTGCGTGGTCCGGCGGCCCAGCGGGAACGGGAAGTAGACGTCAGGCGCCTCGGATCTGACGCCGAACAGCGCTTCGGTCACCGTGTACGGCAGCGCGTCGCGGGCGGAGCCGTCCAGTGCGTAGAGCTCGGAACGCAGCAGCTGCCCGCGCATGGTACGCAGCGCCGCCCGGCGGGCGAGCCGCGACAGTCCATTGAGGAACGTGACGTGCTCCGGCGGCCGGGACAGCATCGGCTGGTCGCCGGGCCAGTACTCGTGCCGCAGGTCCAGCTCGGTCCAGTCGCCGGCCTCGATGGCGGCCACCGGCCCGGGGTGGAACCAGTTCTTGGTCAGCGTCGGCGGCGTGAAATGCGCCGGAGAGCCGGCATCCTCGAACGCCTCGCTGTCCAGCTGCTCGACCATCGCGAAGCCACGGAACTCCCGCTCCAGCCCATCCCAGTAGCCGTGGTGGTACCGGTACTCGGTGGTCAGCCGGCCGTGCGAGATCTCGTCGACAACCTCCACTTTGGACACCACGTGCACCGGGAACGGCAGCGTCGTACGCCAGCGGGTGGCCGGGTCGCCCTGGTCGCGCAGAAACTCCACTGTGGACGGTTGGTACCGCACCCGGGTGGTCGCGCCGAGGTGGTTGTCCATCACCTCGAGCAGGTACGGCTTCACCTCACCGGTGAAGTCGAGGAACCGCAGCTGCCGGCCCGACCGGTCGTCGGCGCGGCTGAACAGCAGCCCGCCC
>DASRRF010000244.1:0-7646 GCA_035695905.1 Micromonosporaceae bacterium
GTGATCCACCCGGTCCGGCACGATCCGCCCGGCACGAACCAGCGCGACGAACTCGGTCAGCCCAACCCGGAACAGCGCGGGCAGCACGCTCACGTCCTGGCGGAGCAGGAACATGCCGGCACGTTCGGCCGCGGCCGCGTCGGGCAGGTCGAGCCAGGTCTGGCCGGGCACCGGGCCGGCGGCGCCGGCGGCCAGACCGGCCCGCATGCAGACCGGGTACTCGTGCGCGTACGACACCAGGTGGGTCCAGTCCAGCCGCAGGCTCAGGCCATCGGCACGCGGAGCGCCCTCCAGCACCACCGCGCCCGCCCCGTCGGACAGCGTCCAGCGCAGGAACTCGGCGTCGTAGCCGGCCGGCACGTCCGCCGCGGCGTACCGGCTCTCCCTAAGCGCCCGGCTGACCAGCTCGGAGCCCACCGCGATGGCCACCTCGTGCTCACCCAGCCGCACGGTGGCCGCCGCCGCCCGCAACGCGGCCACGCCGGACGCGCAGACCCCGCCGGCCGACAGGACCTCCATCGGCCCGCCACCGATCCTGCCGTGCACCATCGACGCGAACCCGGGCACCGGCAGGTCGCCCTGTGTCGTACCAGCCGCCAGCATCGACACCGACGTGAGCGGCACGCCCCGGTCCTTGACGGCCAGCAGTACCGCCTCGGCGGCCAGTTCCTCGTTGAGCATCGTCGGCACGCCGTTGGCATCCAGCGCGAAGTGCCGGGTCCGGATCCCGTTCGCGGCGAGGACCCGCGCCCGCAGGCCGGCCCGTGCGGCGCCGGCCCCGAGACGGCGCACAACCTCGTCGTGACCCAGTGGTTCGCCAGGTAGGTATGCGCCGAAACCGGTCAGGTACACATCCCTGTTGCCATCCATGGCGCCATTGGGCCAGGCTCACGGCCCCGGGCACATCGGCGCAAAGACTCAGATCCGGGAGTACGGGTACTCAGGCGCTAGTCGTCGAGGCCCTTCTCGATCGCGTAGCGAACCAGCTCCACCCGATTGTGCATGTGTAGCTTGCCGAGCACGTTCTGGACATGGTTCTGCACCGTGCGGTGGGACAGCACGAGGCGCTCGGCGATCTGCCGGTAGGAGAGCCCCTTCGCCACCAGCCGGAGGATCTCGGTCTCCCGATCCGTCAACTGTGGACTGTCCACTTGAGACTTCGGAGCGGCGGCGAGCCGCCGGTACTCGCCGAGAACCAGTCCGGCCAGACCCGGGGTGAAGACGACCTCGCCGGCGGCGGTACGCCGTACCGCATCGAGGAACTCCTCCCGTCCGGCGGACTTCACCAGGTACCCGGTCGCGCCGGCCTTCACCGCGTCGAGTACGTCCTGGTGCTCGCCGCTGGCGGACAGCACCAGCACCCGGATGCCAACGGTGGACCGGATCAACCCGCCGATCACGTCGACGCCGGACAGGTCGGGTAGTTGCAGGTCGAGTACGACGACATCGGGGTGCACCGCGGGCGCCACGCGCAGTGCCTGAGCGCCGTCGCCGACCGCGGCCACCACCTCGTACCCCGCCTCGGTGAGGTCGCGCGCGACGCCCTCCCTCCACATCGGATGGTCGTCAACCACCATCACCCGGATCGGCCCCGTTCCCACCACGCCTCCTCCACGAGCTGGCCCTACCGCGATACTGCCAGCATCGGCTCGCCGCGTCGCCCCCCCGGCGTCAGGGAGAATGACGAACCGCCAGCTCGTCCACGACCGCGGTCAGGTCGCGCAGCGCATCGTCCACAGTGGACCAAACGTCGCCGGGCTGCCGTTCGGGGGCCAGGATGACGTGGACCGCGACCACCGCCGCCGCGTCGGCGGCCCGCTCGATGGCCAACAGGCAGCCATGCAGGTTGCGCCGGTGCCGGTCGCGCGGGGTGAGTCGCTGGCGCCAGCTCAGCTTCACCGAACGGCGCGGTACCCGCATGGTCCGGTCCGGCGCGGTGGCGCTCAGCATGCAGAGCCGGACGGCGCGTTCCAGCCAACCCTGGACCGCCCGCCACCCACCGTCGAGCCGCTCGTGGTCCAGCGTGCCGGTCTTCGCGATCGCCATGGCCCGCTCGTACCGCCGGGCGCTGCGTTCGGCCACGGCATAGTGGGCGGCGAACGCGCCGAGGTCCCGGTCGGGCGGCTCAGGCAGGGCGGTCACGGCGCCCAATCCGCCCGCCGGGCCGAGACCACCCCGGCGGCCAGCGCCGTCAGCCAGATCGCGGTGTCCGTCGCACCGGCATTCTCTTGCAGGTGTACGGCCAGCCGCGCGGCCTCCTCGGTGGCTCGCCACATCGCGCCGCGGACCGCCGCCAACGCATCCATCAGCAGGTGGCTCGGCGGCGCCCCGAGCTGCTGGCCCAGGTCGCCGTGCGGATCCTCGGCCAGCAGTGCCAGCAGTTCGGCGTCGCGCACCGGGCCGGCCGGATCCAGCGCGGCGCCGTTCTCGGCCAGGTACCGCACCCGGTCGAGCATGGCAAGCAGGTCGGGCCGGCGGCCGGCCAGCTCGTCGCGCACCGGGCCGGCCGGGACGAGCGCAACGATCCGGTCGTACGCCAGCACGGCGTCGCAGCTCTCGCCGTACGCGGTGCGCCAGAGCCCGGTGCCCAGCGGCGGCTGCCAGGCGTCAACGCGGCGCAACGCGGCGGCCCGCTCCGCGGCCAACCGCCGGCGCGCGGTGGCGCGGACCATGGGGTGCCACCAGGTGGTCATGGCGGCGGGGACACCCGGAACAGCCGCTCGACCTCCAGTGCCGCCCGATCCGCGGCGATCGTGCCGGCCGCGGCGAGGGCGATCTGCTCGACGGCCGACGCGACCGCGGTCAGGTGCGCGAGGGCGGTAACCAGCCGGGCGTCGATATCCTGCGCGGCTCCGCCGAGGTCAGGCCGTTCTCCCGGCGCGGTGCCATCGGCGTCGGTCGTGTCGTCGTCCGGCCAGAGCGCCTGGCCGACCTCGGCGATCCGCTCGTACCGCGCGGAGCGCAGCTCGATCACGTGCAGCAGGTCGGCCAGCTGGTCCCGTACACCCCCTGCCGGCGCCTGCACCACCGCGGCGCGGGACCGTTCGACGGCGGCCAGCAGCCGATCGACCTGCCTGTGCCAATGCCCGGTGCCCGGGCCCGCGCCGGGTGCGTCGGCGTCCAGCCGCATACTTGTTGGTATGCCGGGCCAGCCGACCTCGGCCGCGGTGGCGCGCGCGGCCTCCCGATCAGTCACGGCCTCTCCCCGGGTTCGCGTCCCCTCGATCCGTGTCCCGCCCAGCATCGCCGATCGGCGACCCGGTCGCGATGGTTCCTTACGCGTTTCGTAACCGGCTTTTCTCCGCCGCGGCGGCCGGGATGGAGTACACCAGGAGGATGTCCGTTACCACCCCTGTGCAACCGCGCAGCGCCGGCAGCCCGCTGGCGACCTCGCGGTCGAGCCGGATCCTGGTCGCCGGGGTTCGGGTAGCCGCCGGGCTGCTGTGGATCCAGAACGCCGGATGGAAGACTCCGCCGCGGTTCGACGCGCTGCACGGCTGGACCCTGAACGGGGTCGACCATCCGGTCCTCGCCCCGTGGGCGTGGTTCATCAGGCACGTCGTACTGCCCAACTTCACCGCTTTCGGGTGGCTCACCCTCGCCGTCGAGGCGTCGCTGGGCGGCTTCCTGCTGGTGGGGCTGGCCACCAGGTTCTGGGCGCTGGTCGGGATCGCGCAGACCACGGCGATCGGGCGGACCGTCCTGCACGCGCCGCACGAGTGGGCCTGGTCGTACATCCTGATGGGCCTGGCACATGTGGCGATCTTCGCGACCGCAGCCGGCCGGTGGTACGGCCTCGATGGGGTGCTGCGCCCGAGCTGGCGGCAGGTGGGCGGGCCGGTACCGCGGCTGTTGCTGAGGGCATCATGAAATCCGTCGGTGCGGTCTGGGTGCTCGCGGTCGGCTCGCTGGCGAGCACCGCCTTCAGGGAGGTTCGCGGCTCCGCGATCGTGGTGGCGCTCGGGCTCGGCGTCCTCGCCGGTGTGGCCGCGCTGCTGCGCAGTGGGATCCTCGGGGCGCTGGCCGGCGCGGGTTACCTGGCCGCCGCGGTGGTCATCGTCGCCGGGCAGGCCGCCGGGCACACCTGGCTGCACGGCGACGGCTCGACCGCGTCCATCTGGATCGGGCTCGGCGCGGGCCTGGTCGCGCTCGCCCCGGCGCTGCGAAAAGACGCGCCACAACAGAGGTCGACATGACCCAGCGGCCGCTGCTCGTCGGCGCGGTGGCGTACACGCCCAACGTGGTGCCGATCTGGGAAGGCATCCGCGACTACTTCGCGGATGGCCCGGCGCCGATGGATTTCGTCCTGTTCTCCAACTACGGCCGGCAGGTCGAGGCGTTGCTGGCGGGCACGATCGACATCGCCTGGAACACCAACCTTGCCTGGGTACGGACCGTGCTACAAACCAAGGGCGGGTGCACCGCGCTCGCCATGCGCGACACCGACCTGGCCTTCCAGACCGTGTTCGTCAGCCGGGCCGGCGCCGGACTGTCCACACTGGACGATCTGGCCGGTCGGCGGTTGGCGCTGGGCTCGCGCGACTCGGCGCAGGCCGCGATCCTGCCGGTGCACTACCTCAACCGGGCCGGCCTCGCGGGAGATGTCGACCTGGTACGCATCAACTCCGATCTGGGCAAGCACGGCGACACCGGGCGCAGCGAGCTGGACGCAATAAGAGAGGTACTCGACGAGCGGGCCGACGCCGCGGCGATCGGCATCACCACCTGGGAGGCGATCGGCCGGGACGAGCTGATGCCCGGCGCGCTCGCCGAGTTCTGGCGCTCGCCGGCGTACTGCCACTGCAACTTCACCGCGCTGGACGCGCTGCCGGCAACGCGTACCCGACCCTGGGTCGAACACCTGCTCGCGATGTCCTGGGAGAATCCGCGACACCGGCGGATCCTCGAGCTCGAGGGTCTGCGCCGGTGGGTACGCCCGGAGCTGGACGGGTACGCCAGCCTCTTCGAGGCCGTGAAGGAACAGGAGATCTCCGCGTATTGGTAGGCCGCGTCGTGCTGGACCTCGTGGCCCGGCTCGGGCAGACCCCGGCCGGCGGGCTGGTCGACGTGCCGATCGAGGACGCGGACATCCCTACCGTGACCCAGTGGTGTGCGCGTACCGGCAACGAGCTCGTCGCGGTGTCCGCGGGCGTCGCGCGGGTCCGCCGCGGCCGGACCGCCGACCCGCTCGCGGACATCGCGCCGGACCGGCGGCCGGGTGCGCGGCTGTGGCTCTACACGAACTTCGACTGCAACCTGGCCTGCGACTACTGCTGTTCGCGGTCGTCGCCGAAGGCGCCCCGGCGCGCGCTCGGCGTACGGGATGTCGGCCGGCTGGTGGCCGAGGCGGATGCGGCCGGCGTACTCGAGATGTTCCTGACCGGCGGCGAGCCGTTCCTGCTGCTCGACCTCGACGAGATCGTGGCCACGTGTACCGCGCGGCTGCCAACCACGTTGCTGACCAACGGCATGCTCTTTCACGGCCGCCGGCTGGACATGCTGCGCCGGATGCCGCGCGACCGGCTGACGCTGCAGGTCAGCGTAGACTCGGCGACACCCGACCAGCACGATCGGCACCGCGGCGCGGGTAGCTGGCGGCGGGCGATGGACGGGGTGCGCATCGCGCAAGCCGAGGGCTTCCGGGTCCGGGTCGCAACCACCGTGGCACCCGGCGAGGAGGCCGACGCGGCGGCGTTGCGTACGTTGCTCGACGGGCTCGGTATCGCCCGACCGGACCAGGTGGTCCGGCCGGTCGCGCAGCGCGGGTTCGCGTCGGACGGCGTCGCGCTGACCGTGGAGACCCTGCTGCCGGAGATAACGGTCACCGCGGACGGCGTCTACTGGCATCCGGTCGGCGTGGACCACCCGGACCTGCTGGTCAGCCGCGAGCTGTTCCCGTTCGCGGCGGTGGTCGCGACGGTACGCGAGCGGTTCGCCGACTACCGCCGTACGGCGGCCGCGGCCGCGGAACTGTTCCCGTGCGCGTGACGCCGGCGGGGCTCAGCCCGCGACGGCGCATCCTGCTCGGGGTCACCGCGCTGCTGGGCGTGGCCGCCCTGCTCACCGTGCTCGGGCCGTTCGTGGCCTCCGACCTGCTCGGGCAGCGTCGCGACGTGCCAGCCGCGGACCGGCCCGGGCCGGTTCTTCTGGTACCCGGGTACGGCGGTGGCACGGCCGGACTCTCCGTACTGGCGGACCGGCTGCGCGCGACCGGGCGGAAGGCGACCGTGGTCGAGCTACCCGGCACCGGTACCGATGACCTGGCCGGGCAGGCCCGTGTGCTGGACGGGTACGTGACCCGGGAGCTGCGTGCCGGCGCCCCCTCGGTCGACGTTGTCGGCTACTCCGCGGGCGGGGTTGTCGTCCGGTTCTGGGTCCAGGCGTACGACGGTCCCCGTAAGGCCCGCCGCGTGGTGACGCTCGGCTCCCCGCACCACGGCGCCGAGCTTGCCGGGACCGGTTCGCTGCTGGTACCCGATGCCTGCCCGGCCGCGTGCCAGCAGCTTGCCCCGGGCAGCCGGTTCCTGGCCGGGCTGCGATCGCCGGTACCCGTCCCACCGCTCTGGCTGTCACTGTGGACTGTGGACGATCGGACCGTCACCCCGCCCGAGTCCGCCCGGCTGGATGGCGCGGTGAACGTACCCATCCAGTCGGTCTGCCCGGGACGCCAGGTGAGCCACTCCGAGCTGCCCACCGATCCCGTGGTAACCGCGATGGTGGTCGCCGCGCTCGGCACCGGGGCGCTAGCTGCGGATGTCCCGGGTTGCGAAGTTCGCCCAGGCGGCGCCTAGGAACACGACAACGTACACCGCCTGGATGCCCAGGCCACGGTCGATATCGCGCCACGCGATCGGATCGCGGAAGAAGTCGATCCAGGCCAACCAGTACCGGGTGGGCAGGTACGGGCGTACCGCCCCGGCGGCGTCCAGCGTGACCAGGACCGTGCTGGCCACCAGGGCGGCCAGCGCGCCGAGCGTGGCGGCCAGCGGCGACTCGGTGAACGTGGACAGGAACATCGCGATCGCCCCGACGCCCAGCATCGACACGGCCACGTACCCGGTGGCCGCGACGATGCGCAGCGTGATGTCGGTGGTGCTCAGTGGTACCCCGGAGACCGACGTCACCGTCGTCCCCGGCTGCACGGTAAATAAGGAAACCCCGACGATGTACCCGGTGACCACGACGGACACCACCGCGAGCAGGTCGAAGACGGTCAGCGCGAGCAACTTCGCGACCAGCAGCCGGGTCCGCCCGACCGGACGGATCAGCAGGTAGCGCAACATGCCGCTGCTCGCCTCGCCGGCGATCGCGTCGCCGCCGACCACCGCGATGATGACCGGCAGGAAGATCGGCAGCACGATGGCGAGCGCCGCGGCCGGGAACAGCTGCCCGTTCGCGAGCACCGCGGACAGGAACGCGGGCTCCTTCCCGGGTGGCGGGCCGAGGTGCGTGGTGGCCAGGAAGATCGCGACGAGCGTCGGTAGGCCGCACAGCAGCGCGACGCTCACCCAGGTCCGCGGGCGGCGGATGAGCTTGCGGAGCTCAACCAGGATCATCGCGCGTCCACCCGGTCCGCGCTCGTCGTGGTCGCCAGCACCACATCCTCCAGCGATCGGCGCTCCGGGCCGATTTCGGTCACCCGCAAC
>DASRRF010000245.1:0-3993 GCA_035695905.1 Micromonosporaceae bacterium
GTGCCGCGCTCGCCTTCCTTGCCCTGCGCGCGTTCTCGTCCGGCTGCACCGCGCTGACCGGCGTCGAGGCGATTTCCAACGGGGTACCCGCGTTCCGCCCACCGAAGGCGGAGAACGCGGCCAAGACCATGGCGATGATGGGCATCGTGTCGATTGTCATGTTCTCCGGGATCACCGCGCTCGCCCTGATCGCGGATGTGCGCTATGTGGACACCACGGCCGCACAGCGTACGGTCATCGCCCAGCTTGCCGCCGCCGTGTTCGGTGGTCCGCACAGCGTGATGTTCTTCTATATTCAGGCGGCCACCGCGCTGATCCTCATCCTCGCCGCGAACACCGCGTTCAACGGGTTCCCTTTGCTCGGTTCGATCCTGGCCGAACACCGGTTCCTGCCCCGGCAACTGCATACCCGCGGCGACCGGCTCGCGTACTCCAACGGCATCATCCTGCTGGCGATCATCGCGGGTACGCTCATCTATGCGTTCCAGGGTTCGGTCACCCGGCTGATCCAGCTCTACATCCTCGGCGTGTTCACCTCGTTCACGCTGTCCCAGGCGGGCATGGTCAAGCACTGGAACCGCCTGCTGGCCACCGAACGCGACCCGCGCGTCAGGCGTACCCTGCACCGGTCCCGGGTCATCAACGCGGTCGGCGCGTGCTTCACCGCGGTCGTCCTCGCCGTCGTACTCGTGACGAAGTTCGTCCATGGCGCGTACCTGGTGGTTATCGCGATCCCGTTGCTGTACGCGATGATGCGGGCGATCCGCCGGCACTACGACCGGGTCGCCGCCGAGCTGCGGCCGGACCCGACCGGGATGGTGCTGCCCAGCCGGATCCGCGCGGTGGTGCTGGTGTCCCAGTTGCACCGGCCGACCCTGCGCGCGCTCGCATACGCCCGGGCGACCCGGCCGGACACGCTGACCGCGCTGACCGTCGCGATCACCCCGGAGGAGGTACGCCGGCTCCAACGGGAATGGGACGCCTGGGGGATTCCAGTGCCGTTGACCGTGGTCGATGCACCGTACCGCGACATCACCGGTGCCGTTCTGGACTACGTGGAGCGGATCGCCAAAGACCACCCGCGAGATCTCATTGTGATCTATATCCCCGAGTACGTGGTGGGCCGCTGGTGGGAACAGCTGCTGCATAACCAGTCCGCGCTGCGACTCAAGGCTCGGCTGCTGTTCCAGCGCCAGGTCATGGTGACGAACGTGCCCTGGCGGCTCGCCTCCAGCCACGACCGTCAGACACCGGGCGAGCTTGCGGCACAGGACCGGCCAACCGCCGGCGTGCCCGGCTAGCGTTGCCGTGTGAGGAATGCCGCCGCGGGTGCGCTGGCCGGGCTCGGCCTGGGCGTACTGACCGCCACTCTGGTGCCGGTACGCGGCGACCTGGCGCTGGCCAGCATTGTGCTGATCTATCTGGCCGCGGTCGTTGCGGTCGCCGCGATCGGCGGCCTGTGGCCCGCGTTGGGCGCGGCGATCGGCTCGGACCTGTTGGTGAACTTCTTCTTCGTACCGCCGTACCACACGTTCAATGTGGAGAGTCGGGACAACGTCATCACGCTCGTGGTCTATGTCGCGGTCGCGGTCACCGTCAGCGTCGCCGTGGACCTGGCTGCCCGGCAGCGTGCCGCCGCGGCCCGTAGCGGGATCGAGGCGGCGCTGCTGGCCCGGGTCAGCGCGGCTCCGGTGGCCGAGGGCTCGGTCACCATGCTGCTGCAGCATGTCCGGGACACGTTCGGGATGACCACCGCGGCGTTGCTGGAGACCCAGGACGATGGGGTACGGGTGGTCGCCGCGGTCGGCGGCGAGCCGTCCGACACGCCGGTGCTATCGGTACCGGCCGGTGACGGCTTGCGGCTGGTCGCCGACGGGCCGCCGGTCTTCGCCACGGACCAGCGTTTCCTGGCCCGGCTGGGCGCCGCGGCGGCCCGTACCTTGCAGGCCGAGCGGTTGGCGAAGCTCGCCGCGCAGGCCCGCGAGCTGGCCGAGATCGACCGGCTGCGGGCCGCCCTGCTGGCCGCGGTCGGGCACGATCTGCGTACCCCGCTGGCCGGCATCAAGGCGGCCACATCCGGCCTCCGCGATCCGGATCTGGCCCTGAACCGACACCAGCGGGCCGAGTTGCTGTCCACTGTGGAGGAATGTACGGATCGGCTGGCCGGCCTGGTGGAGAATCT
The DNA here is from genome assembly GCA_035695905.1 of Micromonosporaceae bacterium. GTDB lineage: Bacteria > Actinomycetota > Actinomycetes > Mycobacteriales > Micromonosporaceae > EFPC-2. Next base: position 2,183 of record DASRRF010000245.1, read on the forward strand.
GCTCGCGATGAGTCGCCTGCAGGCCGGTGTGCTGAGCGCGGTGCTGCGCCCGGTGGCGCTGGACGAGATCGTGGCCGCCGCGCTGCTGCACACCGCGCCGACCGGCGTACCCGTCGAAGTCGATGTGCCGGACGATCTGCCGCTGGCACAAGCCGATCCGGGACTGTTCGAGCGGGTGGTTGCGAACCTGGTGGCGAATGCCCGGCGGGCCGGCCCACCCGGCTCATCCGTACACGTGGATGGGAGGCTGGCCGGTGACCGGTTGGTGCTTTCGGTGGTCGACCACGGCCCGGGTGTGCCGGTCGCGGACCGCGAGCGGATGTTCGAGCCGTTCCAGCGGCTGGACGACCACACCGCGGACGGCGGGCTCGGGCTCGGTTTGGCCATCGCGCGTGGCTTCACCGAGGCGATGGGTGGCACCATCGCGGTCGCCGACACCCCGGGTGGCGGGCTCACCATGACCGTCACGCTGCCGGTGACGCGATGAGCCGGGTGCTCGTGGTCGACGACGACCGGCAACTCCTGCGGGCGCTGCACATCGCGTTGACCGCGCGGGGGTACGAGGTGGTCACCGCGCAGACCGGCGCCGCCGCGCTCGCCGCGGCGGGAAACCGCCCGCCCGAATTGGTGGTGGTCGACCTCGGCCTGCCGGACATGGACGGGGTGGAGGTGGTGCAGGCCCTGCGGGCGTGGTCCGCCGTGCCGGTCATCGTGCTCTCCGCGCGCCACACCGAGCAGGCGAAGATAAACGCGCTGGACGCCGGCGCGGATGACTATGTCACCAAGCCGTTCGGGATGGGCGAGTTCCTGGCCAGGGTGCGCGCGGCGCTGCGCCGCTCAGTGTCCACTGAGGACCAGCCGGTCATCGAGACCGGAGTGTTCACAGTGGACCTCGCGGCTCGCACGGTGGTGACCGCGGCGGGCAAGGTACGGCTCACCCCGACCGAATGGCACATTCTGGAGGTGCTGGCCCGCAACGCCGGCCGGCTGGTCACCCAGCGGCAGCTGCTGCACGACGTGTGGGGACCGCAGTACGAGACCGAGACCAACTACCTCCGGGTACACATGGCGAACCTGCGGCGCAAGCTGGAGCCCGACCCGGCGGCGCCACGGTTCCTGCTCACCGAGCCGGGCCTCGGCTACCGGCTCACGGTCGAGCTGTGAGCCGGTAGCCGACGTCGCGGCGGTCAGCCGTGGTCGCGGTGCTGGCCCGGGTTTGCCTTGCCAGCGGTACCCGGTGGCATCGCCGACTCGACCGACTCGGTGGCCTTGCGCGCCTCCGCGGACATGTCCGGTGCGCGTCGCCCGGCCATGCTCGGGTTGGTGTAGTCGCTCGGGTTGGTCGACGTCCAGCGGTCGCTGGCCGCTCCGGCCGCTGCGCCGGAAGCCGCCATACCGCCGGCCGCCATCCCGGACGCGGGCATCGCGGACCCGCCACTGCCGTACCTGCCGTCGTCGCCGCCCATCATCGCGTTCCGGCGGCCGACCGAGGCCAGCGCCCAGATGGCGAAGATGTCCAGCGCGATCACCAGCAATGACCACAGTGGATAGTACGGAAGGAAGAAGAAGTTCGCGATCGCGGACAGCGCCGCCATCGCGATACCGATTGCCCGGGCCCACAGTGCGCCGGTGAATACGAAGAACCCAGCGGCCAGGATGAGCGCACCGAGAATCAGGTGGATCCAGCCCCAGCTGGTCGTGTTCACCTTGTACGCGTAGTTCGGGGCGACCACGAAGAAGTCGTCCTTGGCGATCGCCGCGATGCCCATAAACACCTGGTACACACCGATGATCAGCATCATCGTGCCGGC
>DASRRF010000246.1:0-16428 GCA_035695905.1 Micromonosporaceae bacterium
ATGGTGCCCGGCGACGGCCTGACCTACGCGCTGCGCGACGTGACCGCGACCGTGCAGAGCATCCCGCTGATCGCGGCGAGCGTGATGAGCAAGAAGGTTGCCAGCGGTACCCACGGCGTGGTGCTCGATGTGAAGCACGGCGACGGTGCGCTGATCCCGGACCCGGCCCTGGCCCGGCAGCTGGCCCGGTTGATGGTGGACATCGGCGCGGAGTTCGGGCTGCCGTGCCGGGTGGTGCTCAGCGACATGAGCCAGCCGCTCGGCCGCGCGGTGGGCAACGCGCTGGAGGTCAAGGAGGCGCTGGCCGCGCTCGGTGGGCAGGATGTGCCGGGCCTGACCGGGCTGTGCGAGGTGATCGCCGCGCTGATGCTGCGGATCGGCGAACCGGGTACGGACCACGACACGGCGGTCCGGCGGGTCCGGCAGGCGATCGGGTCCGGCGCGGCCCGGGCACAGTTTCTGCGCTGGGTGGTGGCTCAGGGCGGCGCGGCCGAGCAGGTCGAGCAGCCCGAACTGCTGCCCGCCGCGGCGCACCGGGACGTGGTCCGGGCGGCCCACCAAGGCTTCGTCACCCAGGTACGGGCCCGGCTGGTCGGCGAGGCGGCGTCCTCGGTCGGTGCCGGCCGGCTGCGGCACGGCGACCCGATCGACCCGGGTGCGGGCGTGGTGCTGCTGTGCCGGGTCGGCGACCGGGTGCGTACCGGTGAACCGCTGGCCGAACTGCACTGGACCGACGGGGCGCCGGCGGCGGCGCGCGAGCAGCTCGCCGCGGCGTTCCGGATCGGCGCGACGCCGCCGGTGCCGGCACCCGGCTTCGAGGTGCTGGCCGACCCGGGAGGTCCGCGTTGATCGTCTGGCTCAACGGTGCCTTCGGGGTCGGCAAGACCAGTGCCGCCGCGGCGATGGCCGGGCTGGGCGGACGGCTCGGCGTGTTCGACCCGGAGGAGATCGGCGCGCTGCTCACCCGGGTCCGGCGCGCGCCCAGCGGCGACTTCCAGGATCTGCCCGCCTGGCGCCGGCTGGTCACGCTGACCACCGCGGAACTCGCCGGGCACGCGGCCGGACCGCTGGTGGTACCGATGACAGTGCTCGACGAGGGATACGCCCGGGAGATCTTCAACGGGGTACGAAGTCGTGCCCACGACGTCGCGCACGTCGTACTGCACTGCGAACCCGACGAGCTGGCCGCGCGGATCGACGGCGATCGGGACGGCGCCGACCGCGCGGTCTGGGTGGCCCGCCGGGACTGGCGGCACTCGCGCCGCCCGGCGTACTACCGCGCGCTGCCCTGGCTGCACTGCCTCGGCAAGCCGCTGGTCATCGACACCACGCACCTGTCCCCGGTGGACGTCGCGCGGCGGGTGCTGCGCTGCGCCGGGATCGCGTACGACGATGGGGAGCTCTGATGCAGGACATCCAGGCGCTGCTGGCGGCGGCGAAGAATACTCCGACCTTCCAGGCGACCGGCGTCACCGACGTGGTTGCGGTACGGGACATCCAGCCCCTCGTCGACCGGTACGAGGCGTACGGGTTCGCGGTGGCGCGCAGCGACGACGACTCGCCGGCCGCGCTGGCCGCCCTCGCCGCGGCGCTGGACCTCGGCGAACCGTTCGTACCGCCGCTCTACCGGTTCGGCGGGCGGGACGCTCCGGCCATCGCCCGGATCTCCGCGGCCGCCAACGCGGACACCGAGGCGGCGTCGCACCCGTCCTTCGGGAAGACCAACGGCCAGCGCTTCCACACCGACGGTACGTTGCAGGACATCGGCGAGGTGCGCAGCTCGATGCTGCTGTGCGCCACACCAGCCGCGCAGGGCGGGGTGACCACGCTGTTCAACGCGACCGGTGCGTACGCCCGGCTGCTGGCCGACGACGAAGAGGCGGCCCTGGCCCTGGCCACCCCGGGCTCGCTGGTCCGCCAGGCGAACATCAACGGCTGCACCAACGCCAACCACGGGCCGGCGTTCGGGGTCCTCGACGGCGAGCTGGCCACCCGCTACGCCATCACCGACACCGACAGCTGGGCGGTGCCGCCGCGGGTCTCCGCCGACGCGCTGTGGCGCGGCGTGCGATACCTGGACCGGGCTTCCCAGCCGGGCAGCGAGTTCTACCTCGACCTGCGGCTCGGCGCGGGCCAGCTGATCCTGCTCGCCAACGCACGGATCTGCCACGGCCGTACCCCGTATGAGGATTCGGCCACCCACCGCCGGTGCATGTTCCGCAGCCTGCACCTGCGCCGGCCCAGGGTGGCCGCGTCAACCGCGGCGCAGGCGCCATGACCGCACCCGACATGGAGCGCACCTGGCTGCGGCGCAACCTGGGCTACGCGATGCGCGACCGCGGCTGGCTGCTGATCGCGACCGCGATACTCGCCGCGCTGGTAGGCACCGCGGCGACGGTCGCCACCCCGCTGATCGTGCGCCGGGTCATCGACTCGCTGGCCCGGGCGGGCAGCGCCGGCCCACGGGTCACCGGCCCCGTCGTGCTCCTGCTGGTCGCGGCCGCGGCCAGGCTCGTCGCCGGTTACCTGCGGCGGCGGTACGCGGCGCGTCTGGCGCTGCGGGTCGAGTACGACATGCGTACCGAGATGTTCGTTGCGGCACAACGCGCCGCGCTGGACACCGGCCAGCTGATCGCGCGCTCGACCAGCGATCTCGCGCTCGTGCACGAGCTGTTCGGGTTGCTACCGATGCTCGCGTTGAACATCGCGATGGTTCTGTTCGCGGTCGGTGTGATGGTCGCGCTGTCTCCGCTGCTCTCCGCGGTGGTGCTGCTGATCGCACCGCTCATGGTGTTCCTCAGCCGGCGCAGCCAGCGGGTTGTGTTTCCGGCGATGTACGACGCGCAGCACCAGGTGGGCCGGCTGGCCGGCATCGCGCAGGAGTCGATCGGCGGCATCGGTGTCGTGATGGGCTTCGGGCGGGAGGATCGCGCCGCGGCCAGCTTCGACGCGCAGGCCCGCGGAATCTACGCGGCCCGGCTGCGGCTGGCCCGGTTGGCCAGCAACTACCTGGCCGCGCTGCAGGCGGTCCCGCCGCTGGGCCAGATCGCGATCCTCGCGTTCGGCGGATGGCTGGCCATGCTCGGCCAGATCAGCATCGGCACGTTCGTCGCGTTCGCCGCGTACCTCGTACACATCGTGGGGGGAGCCCGGCTCTTCGCGAACACCGTGGTCGCGCTGCAGCAGGGCAAGGCCAGTGTGGTCCGCATTCTCGAGGTCATCGACACCGTGCCCACGGTGCCCGAGCGACCCGGCGCGGTGACGCCACCGCGGCTGGCCGCATCGGTGGAGCTGTCTGGGGTCTCGTTCGGCTACCCCGGCGGCGGCCCGGCCGTGCTGGACGGCATCGACCTGCGCATCGCACCGGGCGAGACGCTGGCGGTGGTCGGACCGAGCGGCTCCGGCAAGTCCACGCTGGCGTTGCTGCTGGCCCGGTTCCACGACGTATCGGCCGGCGCGGTCCGTATCGGCGGGTACGACGTACGGGACCTGCCACTGGCCGCGGTGCGCGGCCAGGTCGGCGTGGTCTTCGACGACGCGCTGCTGTTCGCCGCGACGGTCCGGGAGAACATCGGGTACGGCCGTCCACATGCGACGGACGACCAGGTGCGGGCCGCGGCCGCGGCGGCCGATGCGGACTCCTTCATCCGCGCGCTGCCGGACGGGTACGACACCGTGGTCGGCGAGCGGGGTGCCACGCTCTCCGGCGGCCAGCGCCAGCGCATCGCGTTGGCCCGTACGCTGCTGCTCGACCAGCCGATCCTGGTGCTCGACGACGCGACGAGCGCGGTCGACCCGGCCGTCGAGGCGCGGATCCTCAGTGCGCTGGACCGGCTGTCCACCACCCGGACCACCATGCTGATCACGCATCGCCCGGCGGCACTGCGGTTCGCGGACCGGATCTGCGTGCTGGACGCCGGCCGGATCGTGGATCTCGGCACCGACGAGGAGTTGCGGGTACGTTGCCCGTTCTACGCGTCGCTGGTGTTGGACCGCGACCACGAGCTGGTCGACCCGGCCCGCCGGGTGGTCGGCATGCTGACCCGTACGCCCGGCGAGGGCGGTCCGGCGGATCCGATGCCGCGGGGCGCGGTGCAGGATGCGCTCGCCTCGCCGCCCGGTACGGCCGCCGTGCTGCGTGGGGTCGCCGCGCTGCCGCAGGCCCGGGACGCGCCCCGGGGTGCGCGGCGCTCCCGGCGCGCTGCCGGGTTCTCGCTTGTCAGCCTCCTCTTGGCGCATCGCGGGTTGCTGTTGGCCTCCGCCGCCCTGGTCGGCCTGACCTCGGTAGCCGGGCTGGCGCAACCGATCCTGGTCCGGCACGCGCTGGACGCCGCGGTGACCACCGGGGTGCGCGGGGCACTGGTCGCCACGGTGGCCGCCGCGGTGGTTGTCGCGGCCGTCGGCCTGCTCGCCACCGTCGCGCAGACCCGGGTCACCTGGCGGGCCGCCGAGGAAGTGCTCTACGCGTTGCGTACCCGTACGTTCGGCCGGCTGCTGCGACTCGGCATGGGCTTCTACGAGCGCGAGCCGGCCGGCCGCGCGCTCAGCCGGATCACCGTGGACGTCGCGGCGGTGACCGGCTTCGTGCAGACCGGCCTGCCCGCGGTCGCGGTCGGTGTGGTGTCGATGGCCGGGGTGCTGGTCGTGCTTGCCACGCTGCACAGTGGACTGACACTCGCCCTGGTGCCGGTGCTGGCCGCGGTCCTGGCCGTCACCGGGTACTTCCGGACCCGCTCGCACCGGGCGTACGCGACGGCCCGGGAGCTGGCCAGCCAGCTCGCCGCGAGCCTTCAGGAGAACGCCGCCGGGGTGCGGATCGTGCAGGCGCTGGACTGCGGTGAGCGCAACGCGGTGGCCTACGCGAAGCTGGCCGACGCCTACCGGGGCAGCCGGTTCCGGGCGCTCATGCAGGGCGCCGCGTGCTTCGCCGTCACCGAGTGTCTGTCCACAGTGGCTGCCGCGGTGGTCGTCGGGCTTGGTGCTCCGCAGGTGGCCGCGGGCGCGATCAGCCTCGGCACGCTCGTCGCGTTCCTGCTCTACGTCGACCTGCTGTTCGCGCCGATCGAGCAGGTTTCGTCGTCGTTCGACTCGTACCAGCAGGCCACCATCGGGCTGCGCCGGCTGCGCGAGCTGGACGCGTTGCCGGTGACCACGCCGGACCCGGCCGATCCGGTGCCCGCGTCGAGCATCCACAGTGGACTGATCGACTGTGCGGGGGTCCGGTTCCGCTACCCGGGTACCCGGCGCGATGCCGTTTCGGCGATCACGGTGCGGCTCACGCCGGGGGAGACCGTGGCGCTGGTCGGCGAGACCGGCTCGGGCAAGTCCACGCTCGTGAAGCTGATCGCCCGGTTCTACGACGTGACCGAGGGCACGATCTCGGTGGACGGCGTGGACGTACGGCGGTTCCCGGTGACCGGGTACCGCCGGCGGCTCGGCATCGTCGCGCAGGAGCCGTTCCTGTTCGCCGGTACGGTACGGGACAACATCGGGTACGGCCGGCCGGAGGCGTCAGACCGGGAGATCGAGGCGGTGGCCACCGCGATCGGTGCGGACACCGTCCTTCGTGGACTCCCGGACGGGTATCTGACCCAGGTGGGTCCGCTGGGTCAGGCGCTGTCCGCGGGGCAGCGCCAGCTCGTCGCGCTCGCCCGGGCGTACCTCGTCGATCCGGAGATCCTGTTGCTGGACGAGGCAACCGCCGCGCTGGACCTGGACACCGAGGCGGCGTACCAACGCGCGGTCGCGGCGCTGCGCCGCCGCCGGACCACCTTGATGATCGCTCACCGGCTGTCCACCGCGCGCCGCGCCGACCGGATCCTCGTGCTCAAACATGGCCGGATCGTCGAATCCGGCGGGCATGACCAGCTCGTTGCCGTCGCCGGCGAGTACGCCCGGCTGTGGCACGCGTACCGGCCGGGAACCCAGCGAAGAGAGGTACCCGCATGAGTGCCCACCCGCACCCACCGATGGGGTTGCTGGACGATCCGGTCGCGGTGACCGGGATCGGGGTGATCCTGCCCGGCGCCGCGTCCGCCGGCGAGTACTGGGAGGTGTTGCTGCGCGGCGAGTCCCGGGCCGCCACACTGTCCACAGTAGATACTGATGGGCTGCGGGTACGGTTCGGCTGCCAGGTGCACACCGACCCGACGGCCGTACTGTCCACCCGGGAGACCAACCGGATGGACCGGTTCTCGCACCTGGCCATGTACGCGGGCCTGGCCGCCGTACAGGATGCGGCGCCGCCCGCGGAGCTGGACACCGACCGGTGCGGCGTGATCCTCGGCGTCGGCCTCAACGGGATGGCCACCTTCGACCGCGAGTACCGCCGGTTCGTCTCCGGGCAGCCGATCCACCCGCTGTTCATCCCGCTGGCCATGCCCAACGCCGCGGCGGCGAACCTGGCCCTGCGGCTGGGCTGGTACGGGCCGACGCTCGCGGTGAACACGGCGTGCTCGTCCAGCGCCTACGCGCTGGGTGACGCGGCCCGGCTGGTGGCCGCCGGCGAGCTGGACATGGCGCTGGCCGGCGGCGTGGAGACCCCGCTGAACATGTTGATGCTCACCGCGTTCGCCGGTCTCGGCGCGCTGTCCACCGGCAACGACGAGCCGCACCGCGCCTGCCGGCCGTTCGACAAGGACCGGGATGGATTCGTGCTCGGCGAGGGCGCGGCCCTGTGCGTACTGGAACGGCTCAGCTCCGCCCGGCGGCGCGGCGCACGGCCGTACGCGCTGATCGCCGGGTACGGGCGCAACGGCGACGCGCACCACCTCGTGGCCCCCCGCGCGGACGGCGACAAGGCGCGCTGGTGCATCGCGGAGGCGCTGCGCGATGCCGGGCTCACCCCTGCCGGGATCGGTCACATCAACGCACACGGCACCGCGACCCAGGCCAACGACGTTGCCGAGGCACGGGCGATCACCGCCATCTTCGGCGAGTCCCCGCCCCCGGTGACCGCGACCAAGGGCACGATCGGGCATCTCATCGGCGGTACCGCGGCGGCCGAAGCGATCGCCTGCCTGCTGGCGATCCGGCACGGGCTGATCCCACCGACCGCGAACTTCCAGACGCCGGACCCGCAGTGCCCGCTGGACGTGGTGGCCGGCAAGCCCCGGGAGCTACCGCCCGGCGCCATCCTGTCCAACTCGTTCGCCTTCGGCGGCCACAACGCGGCGCTGGTGTTTGCGCCCGCACCCGAATAGGTCCCTAACCCCGAGGATCCCCACCACAAGGAGTCATAGCCATGGCCAACTTTCCCAGCCTCGACGAGGTGTTGCGGGTTCTAGGCGACATCATCGACCGGCCGGTCACCGGGGATGTCGCGCTCGCCGACCTGAGCGTCGACTCGCTCGACCTGCTGGAGTGGTCCTTCACCCTGGAGGACAAGTTCAAGCTGGCGCTCGGCGACGAGCTCATCGCGGCGGTCGACTACGGCAAGCCACTGGGCGAGGTGTACGACGCGATGCTGGCCGTGGCGGAGCGGGCGCAAGCGCATGCCTGATCGGGGTGCGTTCGTCATCAGCGCCGGCCGCTGCGGGTCGACGATGCTGTCCGACCTGCTCGCGACGCACCCGTCGGTGCTGGCCATCCAGGAGCTGATGCACAGCGTCCAGCCGTCCGGACTGGGTACCGGTACCTGCACCGGCGCGCAGTTCTGGCGGGTACTCAGCGGGCCGGCGGAGCTGGCCGCCACACTCAAGCGGATCGGCCTGTCGCTACCACAGTTCCGCTATCGCGGAGCGCGGCGGGTGCCGGGCGACCCGTACGCGGTACCGCGGGTGCTGGCCACCACCCTGCCGGCGCTGACCAACGATCCCGACCGGCTCTTCGACGAACTGTCCGACGAGGTACCCAGATTCCCTGAGCAGCCGATCCCCGCGCACTACCACACCCTGTTCGGGTTGCTGGCCGAGCGTATCGGCAGGCCCCGGTGGATCGAGCGCTCCGGCGGGTCGAGCGTGTTCGCCGCCTCGCTGGTCCGGATGTTCCCGGACGCGCGGTACGTCTACCTGACCCGCGACCCGTTCGACGCGGCCGTGTCGATGAGCAAGCATCCCGGGTTCCTGTTGCTTGAGGTGCGGTCGATGTTCGTCCGCCGGTGCGGCGTGGACCCGTACCAGGCCGGTGCGGGACCGTTTCGCCGGCCGGTTCCCGACGACCTACAGCCGGTGCTGCCGGATGCGCTCACCCCGGCCAGCCTCACCGCGCGCGGGGGAGACCTTCGCAACTTCATTCTCATGTGGGCGTACATGTGCCGGCTCGCGGAGGCCGCGCTGGCGCTGGTGCCCGCCGATCGCGTGTTGCGGATGCGGTACGAGGACCTGCTCAACGATCCGGCCAACGAGCTCGCCCGGCTCGCCGCCGCGCTGGATCTGCCGGACGGGCCGGCGTGGGCCGCCCGCGCGGCCGGCCGGGTGATCCGTCAGGGTCCGGGACTGCCGCCCGGCGATCCGCGCCGTGCCGAGCTTCGCGAACTGGTCGAGCGCGTCGCGCCGGCACTGAGCAAGCAGAGCTGAGCAAGCAGAGCTGAGCAAGCAAGCAGAGCTGAGGGAGCCGACAGGCATGCTGGTACCTACATCACTGCAACAGGAGACCTGGGTCCGGTCGCTGGCCGCCGGTGGACGCCTGCGGGCGATGCCGGCGCTGGTACAGGTCGAGGGCGAGCTCGACCTCACCCGCTACCGCGCCGCCCTGGCCGCCCTGCAGGACGCGCACGACTCGCTGCGGATGACGTTCCGAGCCGACGAGCCGTTGTCGGCCCGGGTGGTGCCGGGTCCCCGCGAGGAGCCCGAGGTGTCCTACCTGGACGCCCGGGACACCCCCTCGGTGTGGGAGGCCGCCCGGGATCTGCTCACCACCCCGTTCCCGCTGGAGGGAAACCGGCGGATCCGTTCGTTCGTGGTGCGTACCGGAGCCGACACCCACATGCTCGGCCTGGCCGCCGATCACCTCGCGATGGACGGGCTGTCCCTGGTACTGCTCGCCCGCGACCTGCTGGCCCGGTACAACGCGGCCGGGGCGCACAGTGCTACCCAGTCGCCGGCCACACCCACCTCGTACGCCGACTTCGCGCGCCGGCAACGGGAGTTGCTGGCCGGCAACTGGGGGGCGCGGCGCAAGGCCTACTGGTACCACCACTTCGACCGGTGGGGGTCGAGCCAACCCGGCTCCCCGCTGGCCGTCCGGCTGCCCGACGGGACCGACTGGCTCAGCGGCCAGACCATGGTGCTGCGCGCGATGCTGGGCGAGCCGGTGGCCCAAGCGCTGGACGGGGCGGCTCGGGCCCACGCCTCCACCCGGTTCGGCGTGCTGGCCGCGGCGCTCAGCCGGGAGCAGTTGCGCATGTCGGACCGGTCAACCGCCGGCGTGGTGACCGATTTCCACGGCCGGGTGCTGCCGTCCACCTGGACCACGCTCGGCCTGTTCTCCCACGGCCTCAACCTGTTCCTCGACCGCGCCGAGGCCGACGACTTCGGGTCGGCGGTGCGTGCGGTCACCGATCGCGTGGAGGGTGCCCGCAGCCACGCGGTGCCGGTGCGGCCGTTGGCCAAGTCCTGGCTCGCCGAGCGCGGCCAGGACGTCGGTTATGGCGAGCCCAACTTCATTTACCTAGGGGTGCGGCCACAGCCGGCGCGCTACCTGCCCACCGGCGACGGCGGTGGGCTGCGAGCCAGCCCGGTCGACGTGGGACAGCTCATCAACCACGCGCTGGGCAGCCTCACCCTGCTGCTCACCGGCTCCGCGCAGAATCTGGTGCTGGAAGGGCGGTTCAACGCGATGTTGTTCCGGGCACCCGACGTGGAGGCATTCGTGCGGGCCGCGCTCGCCGCGATCGGACCGTCCGATGTGGAGATAACCACGACGCCACGCACCGAGGCCCGGATGCCGTCGGCGCACCGGCTGCCCGCTAGCGGAGCGGTGCGATGACCGCGGTGCTCGTGGACGCCGCCGAGCCGTTGCTGGCCGGGCACTTTCCTGGGTTCGCCATCTTCCCCGGCGTGTGCCTGATCGAGTGCGCGCACCGCGCCGCGCGTACCGCGTTGGTCCGGTACGCCGGCGACGACCCGGTCGAGCTGGTCGGCATCGAGGTCGCGCGGTTTCTCTACCCGGTGTTCCCGGGGGATCGGGTGGACACCGAGGTGACCGTCGAACCGGTGCACCGCGGCGAGGTCGAGGACGGCTGGCGGTGCCCGGCCCGGCTGACCGTCGGCGACCAGCTGGCCGCGATCGTACGGCTGCGTTACACGTACCTGAGCAAGGAGGGTGTCGGCCGTGATTGACGCCGCCGGGATCAAGGAGCTGATCCCGCACCGGTACCCGATGCTCCTGGTGGACCGCGTCGTGGAGGTGGTGCCAGGTGAGTCCCTGGTCGCGGTGAAGGCGGTCACCGCGAACGAGCCATGGTTCGACGCGCCGTGGTATTCGGGCGCGGTCGTCGATGTCGCGGACCACGCGTACCCGCCGGTGCTGCTGCTCGAGTCCTGGTGCCAGGCGGCCGGCGTACTGGTCAGCCTGGACAGCCCCAACCCGGACGTGCAGACCGGCCGGGTCACCCTGTTCGGCGGGCTGCGGGACGTCCGGTTCCTCGGCCGAGCCCGCCCCGGTGAGCTGCTCTGGCACCGGGTACGGCTGGTGCGGGCGGTGTCCGACGGCGCGGTGGTGGAAGGCGAGAGCGTCGCGGGTAGCGGCACGGTCCTACAGGTCGGGCGCGTCGTGGTGGCACTGCGACCGGCCGTTTCGGTACGGGAGGAGGCAGTCGATGCAAGGTGAGCGCCGCCCGGTCGCGATCGTCACCGGAGGCTCGCGCGGGATCGGGGCAGCCGTGGTCAACCGGCTCGCCGCGGACGGGTTCGATGTCGGGTTCTGCTACCTGTCCCGGGCCGACGCCGCCGAACAGGTACGCATCCAGGCCGAGAAGGAGGGCGCGCGGGTGGTCTGCGAGCCCGTCGACGTAGCCGACCAGGATGCGGTGAACCGGTTCGTCGCGTCGATCCAACAGCAGCTCGGTCCGGTGGACGCGGTGGTGGCCAACGCCGGCATCATCCGGCCCAACCCGCTGGTCATGATGAGCGGCGAGGACTGGAGCCGGGTCCGCGGGGTCAACCTGGACGGTGCGTACCACCTGTGCCGCGCCACCATCTACTCGCTGATGAAGCGCAAGCGCGGCGCGATCGTGCTGCTGTCGTCGGTGGCCGGTGTGCACGGCGATGCCACCCAGGTGAACTACTCCGCGGCCAAGGCCGGCATCATCGGCATCGGTCGCTCGCTGGCCAAGCAGGTCGGCCGGTTCGGGGTACGGGTCAACGTGGTCGCGCCCGGCCTCATCGAGACCGACATGACCGTGGACATCCCGGATCGCTTCCGCGAACGGGTACTCGGCCAGATCCCGCTCGGCCGGATGGGTACCCCGCCGGAGGTGGCCGACCTCGTGGCCTACCTGGTGTCCCCGCGAGCCAGCTACATCACCGGGCAGGTCTTCTGCGTCGATGGTGGGATCGTGCTGTAGTGCGCCCGGCAAGGTTCTACTTCTCGTTCCGCAGCCCGTACTCGTGGTTGGCGTACCGTGAGCTGGTGGCCCGGCATCAGGACGTCTGCGCGCGGCTGTCGTGGGTTCCGTTCTGGGAACCGGACGAGAGGTTCCGTGCCGCGCTGCGTGAGCTCGGCTCCGACTTCTCCTATGTGGACATGTCGGCGGCCAAGGCACGCTACATCCTCCAGGATGTACGGCGGCTGGTCACCAAGCGCGGGGCGCGGCTGGCCTGGCCGGTGGATCGCCAGCCGTGGTGGGAGGTGCCGCACCTGGCGTACCTGGTGGCGGCACGGCAGGGTCGCGGCCCGCAGTTCATCGAGCGGGTCTACCGGGCCAGGTGGGAGGAGGGTCGGGACATCCACGTCCCGGAGACCATCGCCGGGATCGCCGGCGAGCTCGGCCTCGATCCGGACGAGCACGCGCGGGCGGCCGGCGATCCGGCGGTACGGGCGGAGGCGCTGCGGGTGCTGCTCGCGATCCACGACGACGGCGTGTTCGGGGTGCCGTTCTTCGTACACGGGTGGGAGAAGTTCTGGGGCCTGGACCGGTTGGACGCGTTCCTGGCCGCCCTGGACGGCCTGCGGAAAGAGCCGCCGGCTGGCGGCAAGCTGATTGTGGAGCCGGCCGCCGACCAGGGCCATGCGGGCGGGTGCGGATGACTCCGTCCCCGCCCGAGGACATTGTGGACGATTATCTGTCCACTGTGGATGCCGAGGCGCCCGGCCTGGTCGAGGGCCTGTACCTGGTCGGCTCCGTGGCGCTGGGCGACTACCGGCCCGGGCGCAGTGACATCGACTTCGTGGCGGTCACCGCCGACCGGCTGGACAGCGCCGGGGCGGCCGCGCTGTCCCGCGCGCAGGCGAGGTTCAACCGGTCCCACCGCCGCCCGTACGTCGACGGGCCGTACCTGACCTGGCGGGACCTCGCCAAGCCACCTGACCAGACCGGCCCGGTCCCGTACGTCCACCGCCGACGGTTCGTACCGGCCGGCGGGTTCGAGCTCAACCCGGTCACCTGGCACACGTTGGCCGGGCACGGCATCCCGCGCCGCGGACCGGCGCCGGACGCCCTGGACGTGTGGACCGACCGCGCCATGCTGGCCGGGTGGACCCGGGAGAACCTGCACACGTACTGGCCCCGCTGGCGGGACCGCAGCGCCCGGCTGTGGTCCCGGCCGGGCCTGGTGTCGCTCGGGTCCTGGGCCACCCAGTGGGGCGTGATGGGTGTCGCCCGGCAGCACTGCGCGATCGCCACCGGCGACATCATCTCCAAGACGGCCGCGGGCTACTACGCGCTGAAAGCCTTCGACGAGCGCTGGCACCGGATCGCCCGGGAGAGCCTGCGCCTGCGCGAGGGGTGCGGCGGCCGGTCCGGTTACCGTACCCCGCTGTCCCGCCGGCGGGACCTGTTCGCCTTCATCTCGATGGTGATTGACACCGCATAGAACTAGAGAAATTCGGTCGCGCCCGGCCGGGCCGGTGGCGTTTGCTGGACGGGTGGAACTCACCTGGCTCGACCCGGACCGGCCGGACGCCCGAGCGCTGGCCGGCGCGGTGGCCGTACTCGAAGCAGCCCGCGCGGTGGACGCCCCGCACGAGCTTGGCCCGACGGTCACATCCTTCACCGCGCGGCACCGCAACGGGTGGGACGGCGACCCTCCGGTCACCGCGGTGGCGTGGGACCAGCGCGGCCGGGCGATCGGGGTGCTCGAGATCTGGTTGGGACGGTGGGACAACCTGCATCTCGGCGCGATCGACGTGACCGTGGATCCGGTGGTCCGCCGGCAGGGCATCGGCCGGCAGCTCTTCGAGGCCGGGGTGCAACGCGTGGTCGATGCGGGCCGGCGGGTGGTCCTGGCCGGCTCCCGTGACCTGCCGGCGGCACTGGCGTTCGCCAAGGAGATGGGTCTGGACCGGGCCTACGAGGAGGTGCACCGCCGGCAGGACGTACGCACCCTGGACTGGGCCAGGCCGGATCGGGAGTACGCGGCGGCGCAACCGAAGGCCAGCGGTTACGAGTTCCTCCGGATATCCGGGGCGGCGCCCGAGGACATGATCGAGGATGTCGCCCTGATGACCGCGGCGATCAACGACGCGCCGACCGACGACCTCGACATGGAGGACGAGGTCTTCACGCCCGAGCGGATCCGCGTCTTCGACGCCGCCCAGCAGGCCCGCAACCGGCGGATGTACCGGCTGGTCGCGCGCGAGCGGGCCACCGGCGTACTCGCCGGGCACACCGTGGTCGGCGTGGAGGGCGAGCGTCCATGGCACGCCTGGCAGTACGACACGAGCGTGGTACGGGCGCACCGCGGCCACCGGCTCGGCCTGCTGCTGAAGGTCGGCATGCTGCGCTGGCTGGCCGAGGAGGAGCCGCAGCTGCGCACGCTCGATACCGAGAACGCGGCCTCGAACGCGCACATGATCGGGGTCAACGAGCTGCTCGGTTACTACGTCATCGGGAAGACCATCGGGTGGCAGCGGCACCTCTAGCGAAGCTGTTTCCGACCAGGTGAGCTATCTGTCGGTCAGCCGGTCGCTGTGCTTGTCGAAGCCGATGTAGAGCCGCGCGCCCGGGTTGGCGGCCAGCGCGCTGAGCGTCTCCAGCTCCCGTACCCGCAGCAGCGCCGGGTGCTCGGCGTACGCCGCGGCCGCCTCGGCGAGTCGGTTGAGCGCGTCCACCTCGGCATCGGCCCGGATCCGGTGGGCCCGCGCGTCGGCCTCGGCCGCCAGCCGGGTGGACTCGCCACGCGCCTGGGCGGCCACCAGCTCGGCGTCGGCCCGCGAGGTCGCCTCCAGCGCCTCCCGCTCCGCCTTGGTACGCGCCTCGACGAGCTGTGCCTCGGCGAGCCGCTGCGCGGCAACCTTGTCCGCGGTCAGGATCTCCTGGCCCTTGATGGTGAGCTCGCGCTCGCGCACGTCGACCAGGACGACGTCGACAATGCGCCGGCGCCGCAACGGGATCCGCCGCGGAAGGTCGTAGCGACCTGGCTCGAGTACGCCGTCGAACCGACCGTCCACATAGCGCAGTCCACGATGGGAAGCCGCCGGAGCCGTACCCAAGATCCCAGTTATCCGGGCCGAACGCAAGCCGGTTTCAGAACGCCGCGACTGTGGTAGGCGCCCGCTCGGCGCGGCTGAGCGCGTGCAGCAGCGCGGTCGGCCCGTGCCGGTGCACCGCTAGCCGGGTCAGCAACGCGAAGACCGGGTCGAGAACCGCGGCCGGCAGGTCCGGCGTCGGTACCCCCACGCTCACCGCAAGATCGTCGCTGTGCACGGCGAGCTCCATCATCCTGGTGGTGAGGAAGTCGTCCAGCGACAGCGACCACGGCCCGGCCGGCACCGGTACGGTCCGTCCGTCCGGCTCGGCGGCCAGCGCCTCGCGCAGGTCCCGCACCGCCGCCTGCGCCCGGGCCGCCAACTCTGCCGCGCCGCCGGCCGCGATATCCTCACCCAGCCGCCGGATGCCGACGTTGATCTCGTCGTCCAGTGCGGCCCCGATCCACCGCGCCCGGGTGTAGTGGTCGATCAGCGGGATGGCTTCGTCGTCCGGTACGGGCATGGCCAGCGCCCGCGGCACGGACAGGATCTGGGAAGCCAGGTGGCCGGCGAGGCCGCTCACCGGGAACTGTGCCAGTGCGCTGGGTGCGTCCCACGACCGCGCCACCGCCGGGTCGGCGAGCAACGCCGCGGCCGGCTCCGCGGCGGCCAGGTAGGCATCTCTGAGGGGGGTCATGGCGCCACCCTAGCTCGGCTTGATCACCTGCCGCGGTCCGCTTCCCGCAGCCGGGCCAGGACGGCGTCGGTGGTGGCCAGGAAGCCGGTGAGGTCCGCGGCCGGCAAGCCGCCGAAGAGGTGTTCGGCGCCGCGCCGGTAGTCCGCGGCCAGGCCGGTCGCGGTACGCCGGCCGCGCACGGTCAGCGTGACCAGCGTTGCCCGGCGATCGGTGGGGTGCGCGGTACGCGCCACGAACCCGTCGGCCTCCAGCGCGTCGACGAGCCCGGTGACGTTGCGCGGGGTGACCCGCAACACCTCGCTGAGCACCCGCTGGGTGACCGCCCCCCGGTGGTGCAGCTCCCAGATGACCGTTGCCCGGGCGCGGGTCAGCTTGCGCTGGACCAACCCGCGCTCCATGTACTCGCCGAGCACGACCGCCAGCTCGAACAGTCGCAGCAGCGCGGCCTCCGCGCGACTATTTGTATTAGGCTCATTGTGAACTGACTTCACCATGTTGTAGCCTCCGGTTTTGATGGTAGCCGAGATCGGGGGCGAGGTGGTGGCATTGACCGACCAGCGTGGCCGGATCGTGGTGTCCGGCCTGACGAAGGCGTTCGGCGAGGTCAGGGCCGTTGACGGGCTGAGCTTCACGGTTGAGCCGGGATCGATCACCGGGTTCCTCGGCCCCAACGGCGCGGGCAAGACGACCACACTGCGGATGCTGCTCGGGCTGGTGGCGCCGGACGCCGGCGGGGCAACGATCGGCGGGCGGGAGTACCGGAGCCTGCCGGCCCCCGGGCAGGAGGTCGGTGCGGCGCTGGAGGCGACCGGGTTCCATCCGGCCCGGACCGGCCGCAACCACCTGCGCGTGTACTGCACGATCAACGGCTACCCGGCCGGCCGGGCGGACGAAACGCTGTCGACAGTGGGGCTCACCGACGCCGGTGGGCGGCCGGTTCGCGGTTACTCGCTCGGCATGCGGCAACGCCTCGCCCTGGCCCAGGCGCTGCTGGGCGACCCGCGGGTGCTGGTGCTGGACGAGCCCGCCAACGGGCTGGACCCGGAGGGCATCGCCTGGATGCGCCGGCTGCTGCGGGACCTGGCCAGGCAAGGGCGCACGGTCCTGGTCTCCAGCCACGTGCTCTCCGAGATGCAGCAGCTCGTCGACCACGTGGTGATAAT
>DASRRF010000247.1:0-3850 GCA_035695905.1 Micromonosporaceae bacterium
GATCCGCTGTTTCCGGCCCTTGCCGAGGCAGCTGACGTGCGGGCCCGGCCCAGGTGAAGATCGCTGATCGTCAGCTGGGTGAGTTCGGTGGCGCGCAGCCCGGTTTGGCAGGCCAGCATCAGCAGGGCGTGGTCGCGCCGGCCGGTCCAGGTGCTGCGGTCGGGTGCGGCCAGCAGGGCGGTGATCTCGTCTTCGGTGAGGTAGCTGACTAGGGTGCGGTCGAACCGTTTGGGTGGGATGGCCAAGACGCGTTGGATGACCGCGGCGTCATCAGGCCGGTGGGGTGCGGCGTGGCGGAACAGCGAGTGGATGGCGGCCAGCCGGGCATTGCGGGTGCGAACGCTGTTGTTGCGCACGGCTTCCAGGTGGTTGAGGAACGCACCGATCAGCGGCGCGTCCAGATCAGTAATGTCCAGAGTGGAGGGTGTCTTGCCGGCGCGGCCGGTAGCGTAGACCAGCAGCAATCGGATGGCGTCGCGGTAGGCGGTGATGGTGTTGCCGCTGGCGTGGCGTTGGCGGTGCAGCCGATCGGTGAAAAACGACTGCAGGATCGGGGCGAGGGTGCTCATGACCGGCCCGCCAGGTGCGTGTTGAGGCGCTGCCCGACCAGGGCCATCAGCTCCGGCGCAGCCGACAGGTACCAGAAGGTGTTCTTCGGATCGGTGTGGCCCAGATAGGTCGCCAGCCGGGGCATCATCGCGGGCACGTCGGCGCCGCTGCGGTACCAGTCGGTCAGGGTGGCCACCGCGAAACTGTGCCTCACGTCATGAATGCGCGGCCGGCAGGTCGCCGAACGGCGGAGGATACCGACCTGGGTGGCCAGCCGGTTGAAGACCAGCGCGATGTTGGAGTGGTGCAGCCGGGTGCCCGCGGTGGACACCAGCAGCGCCGGGCAGCGGGGGTGAGAATGCTCCTGATCGCGCCGGTGGAGGTAGTCGGCCAGGGCTCGGGTGGTGCTCGGGTGCAGCGGCACGAGCCGGTCCTTGCCGAATTTGGTGCGGCGTACCAGCAACTGACCCTCGTCGGTGGGGTCCAGGTCGTCGGTGTCCAACGCGATCGCCTCGCTGATGCGGATACCGGTGGCGGCGAGCAGGCCGATCAGGGTCTGGTAGGTGGCGGCCCGAAACCCGGGCTGCAACCGGCCGGCCGCGGTGATCAGCGCGCGGATCTGGGTGTCGGAGTACAGGTATGGGGTGGCCCGGTCGTTACCGTGGCGCAGCAGATCAGCCGGCGGCACCGCCACGGTGGCATCCAGGCTGTGCAGGTAGACGGCGAACCCACGGACCGCGCTCAGCCGGATCGCATGCCAGGTCGTGGACGCGCTGGTCGGCGATGTCGCCCAGGTCAACGCGTGGGCAACGGTGACTGTCGCCACCTGCTGCTGGTCGAGGTAGTCCAGGAACTGGCCCAATAGGCGGCCCGCGGTGGCCAGTTTGAATCCCAGCGCCCGGCGCAGGCTCAGATAGTCGTCCACCGCATCGCGGAGTGGCGGGTGGCCGGTCATGCCGCATCACCTGGCCACGGGCGGGCCAGTGCCCGCAGTCGCGGGATGTCGACCTTCGCATACAGCGCCGTGGTTAGCGCCCGCCGATGTCGCAGGACCTGACCGATCTCGGCCAACGATCCGCCTGCGTCCAGCATCGCGGTCGCTGCGGTGTGCCGTAGCCGGTGCGCTGCGATCGGGCCCAGACCGGCGCGACGGCCCGCGATCTGCACGAGGGCGATGACCCCGTGGGAGGTCAACGCCCGGTACGGCGCCTGCGCCCGGACAAACACCGTGCGGCCCTGCGCCGCAGCAGGGCGGGCGTGGCGCAGGTAGTCGACGATAGCTTGGCCGACATCGGCCGGTAGCGGCAGCCGGTCCTCACGATGACCCTTGCCGCGCACCACCAGTTCGCCGCGATGCCAGTCGATGTCCTCCAAGGCAAGCGTCGCGACCTCACCGACGCGTAGCCCCAGCCGCACCAACAGGGTGAGGATCGCGAAATCGCGGCATCCGGTCGCGGTGCTGCGGTCGCAGCCGGCCAGCAACGCCGTCACCTGCGTCGGGTCCAACCCTTTGGGCAAGCTGGTCAACGTCCATCCTGCCGGCGAAGGCACCCCCGCTGCCAACGGCTGGTCGATCAAACCGGTCACGTGGGCAAACCGCAGCAGG
This sequence comes from Micromonosporaceae bacterium, assembly GCA_035695905.1. Lineage (GTDB taxonomy): Bacteria > Actinomycetota > Actinomycetes > Mycobacteriales > Micromonosporaceae > EFPC-2. The sequence continues at coordinate 2,156 of DASRRF010000247.1, forward strand.
GACCGCACTGCGGTCACGATCCGCTTGGCCGACCGTGGCCGCTGACGGGACTGGGCCAGCACGAACGCGGCGACCTCGCCCGCCTGCAACCCGGCCAGATCAAGCTGTCCGTCAGCGCCAACCCGATCGGCGAGAAACGGTCGGGCCAGCCGCACGTTCAACGCCGCCGTCGTCGCGGCCAGACCACGCTCGACCAGCAGATAGTCCCGGAACCGGGCCAACAACACCTCGACCGGACCACTCGGCGCGGCCGGCAGGTCCGGCGGTACGACACCCAACCCCTGCAAGTAGGTGACCAACGGCGCCAACGCCCGAGGTGTGCGTTCGTTGAAGTACCCAGCGGCGCGACGCGCGGCGAAGTACGCCTCCACCGTCGGCGCGGTCAATGCCGATGCCGGCAGGCCCTGCCGGACCAGCCAGCGACTCAGATGCGCCATCAAACGCACATGCGCGGCGGCGGTCAACGGCGTATATCCCAACCACCGCAACTCTTTGCGGAACCCGTCGACGTAGACCCCCAACGGAGCATCGACCTTGGCCCAGTACGGACTGCTGACCATCCTCACCGCTCCTTTCGACGCAGGCGTCATGCCCGCTGCCGAAGGAACCAGCCCGACGTGCGAAGCCGGTAAGCATCAGGTCAGCAGTCTGTAGATTATGCCGACCGGGGTCGGCTGCATCCGATCGCTCTCAACAGGCCACCAGCCCTGGTCGGCATAACAACGGGGTCGGGATAAGAAGCTTTATCCGGACGTCCGGATAAAGCTTCCGACATTTGGCCCTTGAGGCCGAGCAGGATGCGGTCGTTGACGTTGGCCAGGTCGTACACGCCGTCGGTGTCGATCAGTAGCGTGTCGGTCAGCCGGGCCAGCTCCATCAGCCGGGTCAGGTCGGCGTTCGACCGGCCGAAGCGGGAGACCTCCAGGCCGAACACCGCGCCGACCTCGCCTATGCACATGCGGGCCACGATCTGCCGGTAGCCGTCGCGTTCGGCGCCGAACCGGCCGGACACGCCCAGGTCGGCGTCGACCACGACGATCTGCTCGGCCAGCCAGCCGAACTCGGCGGCGGTGCCGACCAGGCCGTACTGCCGCTGGGTCGACTCGGTGTTGAACCGCACCTGCGCCACCGTCGACTGCCGCACATACACGATCGCCAGCCTCGACAGGTGCGAGCTGCTGATCTTCGCAGTCGGGTTCACCGCCGGCCCGCCCGCTGCCGCGCAGCAACGACTCGACCATGTTCGCCACCGCCATCACCGCTTGGCGGCGATCCCACCCCGACATCTGCTCCCACTCCGAGACGGTCACCCCTGCCTTCTCCGGTGCTGGCCGCCTCCACCGGCTGCGCGCCGCTGGGGTCGATGGCATCGACGAGCGATCGCGCCGCCGTCAAGCCGTCCACCGCGAGGCGGTCAGCCGAGGCGGGCACTCCGCGGTCGGTCCACTCCTGAGCCACGGTGACGCGCCGCCTCCCCTCGACCTCGCACACGAAGAACAGACCAGTGCGCTTGCGCTGCGAAAACAGCACGGTCAAGCGCTGACCTTTCAATGGATGGAAAGGGTGAGTGATCACCAATGAGTCCGAAGAGTACCTTGACTGACGAGCCGTATAGGGCACGGGTTCCGGCCGACGTCGACCAGCCCGACAAGATCGTCTATGGGCTGACGGCGCGGCAGCTGGCGATCCTCGCGG
>DASRRF010000248.1:0-6579 GCA_035695905.1 Micromonosporaceae bacterium
ACGCGGTACCGGTCCACACCCGTGTGACCACTTTGGACAGTCGCTTGGTGGACCAGAATGTCGGGGACAGGTGACCCGGGCAGGTCGCGGCGTCGCAGCGCTCGTCCAGCGGGGTGTCCGGCCAGTTCTCCTTGCGGTCCAGGGTGCAGGTACTGCCTGGTACGCAGCGGTCCGCGGTGACGAACTCCACCTGCCCGGAGGCGCCCGCGGCCGGGTTCTCGCGCAACCCGTAGTCGATCCGCCGCAGCGTCCCGCCGCGGATGTAGGAGACCGCGGTGTCGTGCAGGTTCAGCCCGTACGAGTTGGTCTCGGTGTCGTAGCTGTACACCATCGCGTTGCCGTGCCGGTCGATGACCTTGTCGAGGTTCCACCGCCACGCCTGGGTGCACCACGAGGCGCCGAACGTGACGCCGTGGCACGGCTCGCCGGCATCGTCGCCGAAGACCGGAACGGTCCACGTCGAGTTCGCCTCCGGGCGGGACCCGTAAAGGTACTGCGTACCGTCCACTGTGGTGATCCGCCAGTACTCGCCGTCGTTGTCACCGTTGCCGGCGCCGGTCAACCGCTCCACCCGGGCGCCGTCGTCGGCCTTCGGCCGCCACACGCCGGTCGCGGTGTCCCGGACCAGCATCCCGCCGCTGCCGCCGTACGCGGCAGTCGCGTTGTCCGACCGCCAGCACAGGTCGCCGGTCCGCGGCGGGGTGGTACCGCCGTCGGTGTCGTCCAGGCAGCCGCCGTAGGTGCGCTCGACGAAGCCGGGGTTCAGCTCCCAGCCGTCGCCGGCCCACGACGGCTGGTTGTTCGTCGCGCTGGTCCGACCGTCCACTGCGGACGATACGTAGGAGAGTGCCAGCTGCGGGACGAGACCGCCCGGCGCCGGTGGCACCCGCAGCGGGTAGGACCACCGGAAGTCCCCGGTCTGCGCGGAGACGCTCCAGGTCGCCGACGGGGACAGCGAGGTGGCCGCGTAGCTACCGCCGCCGTCATGGCTCGTGCCGCCGGCCGGCTGGTCGCCGTGCAGCTCGCGGCCGGCTGCCTGGTCTGGGGGCCGGGCGTCCATCGACTGTGGACTGGCCGGCACCGACTGGGTGTCCGGCAACGGTACCGACGGGGCTGGCGGTGCTGCGGCGTTGGCGACCGCCGGACCGAACACCGGTAGCAACGACAGGACCAGGGCAGCGCGAAGCAGGCGCACAACTCCTCCTGATGAGTCAGCTCGGCAGGGCGGTCAGCAGGTACCCGAGTTGGCGCTCCACCACCAGGCCCTCGCAGGACGCCTGGTAGGAGACGAACCGGGTGGTGGTCGGCTTTCCCGGGAAGTAGCACTGGAAGATGGGCGCGCTCGGCATACCGGCCGGTGGCGCGGTCCAGATCTCGCCGAGGGTCGCCACCACCTGCTTGCCGTCGCAGCCGGTGTTCAGCGAGACGAAGTAGTCCGTGCCGTCCAGGCAGCTCATCAGCGGCTGGGTGCCCGGCTGCGGCACCATCGACAGCAGCCAGCCGCCACCCTCGTTGCGGTACCCGGGCGGGGTGCCGTACGTGGTGCTCAGGTGGTCTGCTGCGCTGTGGCTGTGGTACCGCGGCAGGGGAGCGTAGGCGAGCGAGTAGCCGAGCACCCCGAAGTTTCCGGCGCCGTCGCAGCCCGGGTCGCGCGAGCCGAAGGAGTCGCTGGCACCGTCCCAGCATTTGTAGATGGCGACCGTCGGCAGGTTCACCGGCGGCGTGGTGTAGACCAGCCCGGCCTCACCGTCCTTGGCCCAGCCGTCGCAGTTGGCGTCGACCGACAGGTACCGGTCGGCCCAGACGTGGCAGGCGTAGAGCATCCGGGTGTCGGGTCCAGCCGGCACCGGCATGCCGAGCGGGCCGTCGTACCGGTACCCGGCCGGCACAGCGGCGCCGGTGTCCGCGGCCATCCGGTCGCCGGTCGACGGGTTGACGAACCGGCCGAGCTGGCCGGGCGCCGGGGGCGGCCAGCCACCGCGGCGGGCGATCTCATCGTCGGCGACCAGCCCCTTGTCGGTGAGGACCTCGTCGATGACGCCGGCGAAGTAGTCCACCGGCTGCCCGTTGGCCTTGCCCCGACCGATGCTCAGCCCGCCGCCAGCGTTGACCACCGTGGCGTTGTTCGCCACTGCGGCGAGCGCGCCGTCGAGGTAGAGCCGGAGCTGGTGCGCCGGATGGTCGTACACGCCGGTGAGGTGCACCCACCGGTTCACCTCGGCCGGCTGTGGTGCGTACGCGAATGTCGATGACGTGTCGTCGGTGTCCTGTGTGGACGCCCCGAACGCCCAGCGGTCGGCGTTGTGCCGGTACTGCAGCACGAACCCGCTCACCCGGCCGGCGTCCTGGCCCAGCACGGTGTAGTCGCGATCCTTGGCGGCCAGCTTGGCCCAGGCCGAGACGGTGAAGCTGTCCCGCATCGAGATGCCCAAAAAGGTCGCGGTCGCCGCGCCGGACACGCCGTCCAGCTGCAACCCGGTACCGCTGATCCCCGGCACGAACGAGGTCGTGCCGGTCAGGGTCGCGTTGTTCTGCCGCCAGGAGGAGTCACGCGCGCTGCCGTCATCGAAGCGGTACGAGCCGTGTAGGCCCACCGGCATGCTCGCATCGTGGACCCGGCGCACCTCCCCGTCCGACAGCGCCTTGGTGAACACCCGGACGTCGTCGATGGCGTCGCTGAAGAAGTCGGTGCGGGCACCGTTCCACTTCGCCCGGCCGATCGAGAACGGACCGGTGCCGTTCCACACGGTGACGCCGACCTGTGCCGCGGAGAGCACGCCGTTCACGTAGAGCCGGAGCTGGTGCAGCGTGGCGTCGTACACGACGACCACCTGCTGCCAGTCACCGAAGGCCGACGGGGTGGCTGAGCGCAGCAGGACACCGGCCGGGTTGTCCTGGTCCGCCGCGGGTACCACGACCGTCCACGCACCGGTGTCCGGCCGGTGCTCGACGAGGAACGCGCTGGCCCGGTTGCCGTCCTGGCCGAACACCGCCCGGTTGCCGCCGCCCGGCTGGTTCATGTACGCCCACGCGGAGACCGAGAAGCTCTGGCTCGTGTTCAGCACCGGTACTGCGGTTTCGGCGTACGCCGTCGTGCCGTTGAACCCCGCGTACCAACCGGACAGCGTCACCCCGCCGGTCAGCGTGGCCGGATGGCCGCGGCCGGAGGCGTCGGCCGCCGTGGTGGAACCGGCGGCGTCATCGAACTTCCACTGCCCCGCATCCGCCATCGGCAGGGCGGGCGTACCACCCGCTGCCGGGTAGGAGTGGTAGAGGTTCGAAATCCGCGCGTCGTCCAGCGGTCCACTGTAGAGCCGCACGTCGTCCACCTTGCCGGGCAGGAACTGTGCCGGCTCGCCGGCCGGTCCGCGGCCACGCCCGATCTGCAGCCCACCCGTGGCCTGCCACGCGTTGTTCAACGTACCGTCGCCGATCCGGGTGCCGTTGACGTAGAGCCAGAGCTTGTGTGTCGGCTTGTCGTACACCCCGACCAGGTGCACCCAGGTGTCCATTTCGGACGGTAGGGTGGACACCGCCGCCTTGGTAATCGCGGCGTCCGGCGCGTCCGACTCGGCCATCTCGAAGACCCAGGCACCGTCCTGGCTCTGGTCCCGGTCCACCCGGTGCCCGAGCCGGAACTTGCTGGTACGAACACCGTCGATGCTGACCGCGACCAGCTCGCAGGCGAACTCCGCGCCTGGGTCGCAGGTGTCGGCCAGCCATACCCAGGCCGCGGCGGTGAAGCCGGCGTCGGTACGGATGTCCACACCGGCGGTGGAGACCGCGTCGTCGACGCCATCGAGCTGGACCGCGTTGCCTAACCGGCCAGGGACCCGGGTGGCGCCGCCGGCGAGGGTACCGCCGCGGGCGCCGACCGCGTCGGCGGCCAGGCCGCCGCTCGACTCGTCCAGCGTCCAGTTGTGCACAAGGGACAGATCCCGGCCGGCCATCGTCCGGATCTCCCCGGTGAACAACACTCGACTGTAGACAGTCACGTCGTCGATCGCACCGGGGAAGAAGTCGACCTGGTCGCCGTTGCCCCAGGTGGCCCGGCCGATCTGCAACGCCCCGCCAGGATAGTTCCAGGTCTGCCGGTACGGCTGGCTGCCGGCCATGACGCCGTTGACGTAGATGGCCAGTTGCCCGCTGTCCGCGTCGTACACCGACACCAGATGGGTCCAGACCCCGACCTGGGCGACCGGGCCGACCGCCCGCGCCTCGGCACAGTTCCAGCTCGCGTCGCAGCTACGCATCGCGTTGACCCACTTGCCGTCCCACGCGACGTGCAGGTTGAACGCGCTGACCCGGCCGGCGTCCTGGGAGACCACCGCCGCCCCGGTATCCGCCCGGTCCAGCCTCGCCCACGCGCTGACCGAGAAGCTCTGCCGTACGTCCGGCAGCACGTTCGGTACCGACACGTGCGCGGCCGTGCCGTTCAGGTGCACCGCCAGATCGGTGGGGTCGGGCACCGCCGCCTGCCCGCCGGTCCAGTCCACCGCGCCGTTCAGCGTGCCGTTCAGGCCGCGGCCGGACGAGTCGGCGGCGTTGCCGTCCAGCTTCCATGAACCCGCGGTCACGTTGCCACGGGCCACGATCCCGCGGATCTCCTCCTGGGACAGCTCCCGGGTGTACATCCGGACGTCGTCCACGGAGCCGGGCCAGAAGTCCACCGGGCCGTTGTTCCACCGCCCGCGGCCCACCGCAAGCCGGCCGGTCGCGTGCCACGCCGGGTTGGCCGCGTCGTCGCTGCCCACCCGTACCCCGTTGACGTACAGGTACCCCATCCGGCGGCCGGCGTCGTATACCCCGGCGAGGTGGACCCACTGGCCGGTGACCGCGGAGTTGGCCGCGCTGACCGCGATGACGTTCCAGGTGCCGACGCCGTCGCCGTCCAGCGTGCCGAACATCCACTTGCCGTCCCGCTGCTGCAGGAAGAAGCCGCTGGACGCGACGCCGTCCTGGGACACCGCGGTCACCGCGGCGCCCGGCGCGGCGAGCCGGTCCAGCTTGACCCAGGCGGCCGCGGTGAAGCTCTGGTCGGTGCGGACCGCCGGGCCGTCGGTGGTGGCACTGTCGTCCACACCGTCGAACCGCGCCGCGCCGCCGACCGCGCCGCCACCCGGCCCGGTGAACGACGCCCCTGCACTGAGGACGACCATGTCGCCGCCCTCCACCGCGTTGCGCGCGGTGCTGCCGGTGGTCTCATCGAACGTCCAGTGACCGGCCTGCACGTTGTCCCGGCCGACCACGCCGCGGATCTCCGCCTCGGACAGCACCCGGTCGTAGACCTGGACCTCGTCGATCCCGCCCGGCCACGGATCGACCGCCGGGTTGCCGTTCCACATGGTCTGGCCGATCTGCAGCGGCCCGGCCGCGTTCCAGGCCGGGAACCGGCGCGTCGCGGTGCCGGACAGCACGCCGTTCACGTACAGCCGGAGCTGCTGGTTGCTCGCGTCGTACACGCCGGCCAGGTGGGTCCAGGTGTTCAGCTGCGCCGGCCCGGCCGACACCGCCAAATCCAGACCGAGGTCCTGGGTGTCGGAGCCGGCCACACCGAAGGCCCACTTCCGGCCAACGTCCTCGCGGTACCACAGGTCGAACCCGCCGTACCTGGTGCCGTCCTGGCTCACCACGGCGCGCGCCCCGTCGCTGCGCTCCAGCCGTACCCAGGCGGCGACCGAGAAGCTGACATCGGTACGGACCGCGTTCGGCGCCGTGACGTGCGCACCGGCGCCGTCGAGGTGGATCGCCGAACCCAACGCGCCCGGCGTGTACGCGGTATCCCCGGCCGGGCTGCCGTTGCGGTCGCCGAGGAACGCCGAGTCGTTCGCGTTGCCGTCCAACGAGAACTGGGCCAGCGGACCGTTCCCGGCCCGTACGTAGAAGTGGTAGACCCGGCTCGCGCTGCGGTGTCCGGCCCGGTCCACGCTCTGCACGAACAGGTCCCGTGGCCCATCGCCGGGTGGCGCCAACCGGACGCTGGCATCCCCGCCGAGCCCGCCGGCCGCGTTGAGTTGGGTGCTGGGCGGATCGGTCCAACCGTACAGGTAGTGGTCGATGTCGTTGACCCCGTTGGGATCCTTGAAACCGTTCGGGGTGAACGTGAACGTGTCGGGTACGTCCACCCCGCCGTGCCAACGGTTGTCCTCCCGGTACAGCACCGACGACACGGTCGGCTGCTTGGTGACCCCGTTGCGGTCCACAATGAACTCCGGACCACTCACCCCATCGCCGTGAAGACGGCCGTCGCTGGCCTCGACGCCCCACTGGATCCGTTTCCGGTCGAGCTGCCGCAGGTCCACGCTCGTGGTGAAGACCGAGCCGGTAAGCGCGCACGGGCAGGTGTCGCGATCCTCCCGTACCCCGTCGCGGTAGATGTGCCAGATCGGATGGACGATCTCGCCCGGGTCGTTGTCGGACAGGTTGGCCTGCAACGTGATCGCGTCGTCGCCGAGGTACGGGATCCCGGCACACCAGGCGCACGCGGCCAGCGGTGGCTGGGTACCCACGTTGTACGGCGGGTTCGGCCGGCGGTTGAAGTTTACCGACAGGTGGGTCTGGTTCGAGTCGTACTTCCGC
>DASRRF010000249.1:0-6452 GCA_035695905.1 Micromonosporaceae bacterium
CCCGGCGGCCGGCTCAGCAGGCAGCTCGGCGAGCGACGGACGATACCGCGGACAGGGCGATGGCCAGGCGTCGACAGGCCTCCGCCGCCACCGGCTCGAGCTCCGGGCGCCCGGCCGCCTCGACCGGTACGTCCGGCCGCGTCGCCGCCACGACGACGTGCCCATCGTCGGCGCACACCACCACGTCGCACGGCACCCGCAGGTAGACCTGCCGGTCGACGTCGAGCCGGGCGGGGGTCGGGTGGCACGCACCGAGGATGCGGTACGGCTCCATCCGTACGCCGAACCTGGCCCGCATGGTCTCCTGCACATCCATCGGGGTCAGCACGCCGAAGCCCTCCTCCCGCAGCGCCTCGGTCAGCCACGCGACGACCTTCTCGGACGGCGCCGGTACCCTGATCGCCAAGCCATTGTCCATCGTGGACACATCCCCTCAACGCACCGGCACGACGGAGTGCACCGGTATGACGGCGACCGGGCAACCGGCCCGGTGCACCAGAACCTGGCTCACCGAGCTCGCGGTTCGCCTGGCCAGATCCGCGCGGTGCGCCGATCCGACCACCACCAACTGGGCCGAGTGGGACGTCGCGGTCAGCGCCACCGGCACGTCCAGACCGCGCCGGACCAGCCGGCATACGTCCACGTCCGGGTACTTGTCGGCCCAACCCGCCAGCGCCTCGCGGAGGACCTGATCGGCCTCCTGGCGCCCGGCCGCGGCGTCCCCGATCGGGCCTGTGCCGCCCGGCGGCGGCCACACGAGCATGGCCAGCAGCGGCGCCCCGCGCAGGGCCGCCTCGGCGAAGCCGAACTCCACCACGGCATCCGACCCGGCCGCGGTCACCCCGACCAGCACCGGCCGCGGCTGGTGTACCGGTATCGACGTGTCCAGCGGCCGGTGCACGATTATCGGGACGTCCGCACCGCCGATGACCCGGATCGCGACCGAGCCGAGCGGAGCCCCGCCGAGCGCGTGCCGCCCGCGGTAGCCGACGACCAGCAGGCAGGCGTCACGGGATCGGGCCAGCAGCGCCTCGGCCGGGTCACCCGGCACCAGCTTCTCGGTGACCGACAGGCCCGGGTGTTCCGCCCGGGCCCGGCCGGCCGCCACGGCAAGCACCCGGCGTGCCGCGTCAAGCTGGCCCGGCTGTTCCGCCGCGCCGAACCGGGCGTGCTCACCCCGGGCGTGTACGACCACCAGTGGGGCGACCCGGCCCACCGCCTCCTCGGCTGCCAGCTCCACCGCGGCCAGGCTCGCCGGCGAGCCATCCACACCTACCACCACCGGACCCATCGGTTCGATCGGCATCACGCACCTCCAGCCTCATCTCCAGCCTCGGGCGCCACCGCCCGGCAGGACAGGGGCGTCGTGCCCACCGGGGCGGGACGTTGGACCCGGTGTGGCGCCGGCGGGCGAGTCCGGCCGGGCCAGCCCGGCCATCTTGACCGTGGTGTAGACGGCGGCAGCGAGGGCGACGTCGGACAGCAACATCAGGCCGATCGCGTACGAGCTTTCGATGCCGTACACCCCGCCCATCACCAGCGGCGGCAGGAACCCGCCCAGGCCACCGGCGGCGCCCACGACACCGGTCACGGCACCGACGTTGTCCTCCGGCGCGACCTTGCCGACGAGGGCGAACACTGCGCCTGCGGCGGCACCGAGGAACCCGGCCATGCCGAGGCAGGCGAGTGTCGCAAGTGGAATGAGCGGCGGCTGGAACGCCTGCACGACGGCGAGCCCGGCCACCCCGGCGAATGTCCAGACGAGCACCGGGACCGGGTGCAGCCGGTCGGAGAGCCAGCCACCGACCGGCCGGGCCGCCACCGCGAGTACCACGAAGCCGGCGGTACGCAGCGCGGCGTCGGACTGGCTCAGGCCGTACCCGGTGCGCAGGTAGGTCGGCAGGTACACGCTGAACGCGACGAAGCCGCCGAACCCGACCGCGTACAGCGCGGCGAGCTGCCAGGTCACGGTGAGCCGGGCGACCGCGGTGGTACGGCGCAGCGCCGAACCCCCTCCACGCCGCCCAGGCGCATCCCGGATCAGTACCGCGGCGATGACCGCGTACGCCGACAGTACGGCGGCAACCAGGAGGAACGGCGTACGGGCACCGAACGAGTCGCGCAGCCAGACCGTGCTGAAGTTGGAGATCGCGGTGCCGCCCATCCCCACGCCGAATATGCCGAGGGCGAAGCCGCGCCGGGCCGGTGGATACCAGCCGGAGACCAGCGGTACCCCGACCGCGAACGCGGTGCCGGCAATGCCGAGCGCGAACCCGACGGCGAGCAGGCCGGCGTACGAGTCGACGACGGTCAGTGCCAGTACCGGCAGCACGGTGGCGAGGCTGACCGCCGGGAACATCACCCGCGCGCCGAACCGGTCGGTCAGCGCACCCACCGGGATGCGCCCCAGCGACCCGACCACCACCGGTACCGCGACCAACAGGGACTGGGCCAGGAAACTCAGGCCCAGCCGCTCCTTGAGCCCCGGGCCGAGCGGGCTGAGCAGTGCCCAGGCCCAGAAGTTGACCAGGAAACCGGCCGTGCCGAGCACCAGCATCCGCCGATCGGGCCGGGCGCCGGCCCGCGCCTGCGTGGTGGTCACCGGACCGCCCCGGTCTCCCGGCTGCGGTACACGATGTAGGGCCGGGTGAGGTAGCCGACCGGGGCGCTGAACGCGTGCACCAGCCGGGTGAACGGCCAGCACGCGAAGAGGCCGAACGCGGCCAGTACGTGTGCCTGGAAGCCGATCGGCACATCGGCCATCACCGCGGGATCCGGGCGCAGGTAGAACAGCGCCCGGAACCACGGCGACACCGTCGTGCGGTAGTCGTAGCCGGGGCCGAGCGCGTTCGCCCGCAGCGTGGCCCACAGCCCGAGCACGACGACCGCGCCGAGGACCAGGTACATCGCCTTGTCGTTTCGGGTGGTGGCGGAGAACACCGGGCCGACGAGGCGGCGCCGGGCGATCAGGATGGCCATCCCGATCAACGTGCACGACCCGGCCACCGTACCGAGAAACACCGCGGTCAGATGGTACGCGCGTTCGCTGATGCCGGCGGCTTCGGTCCACGGGGCCGGGATCAGCAGGCCGCCGACGTGGCCGGCGAACACGAGCAGGACGCCGAAGTGGAACAGTGGGCTGCCCCAGCGCAGCACCGCGCTCTCGTAGAGCTGGGATGAGCGGGTGGTCCAGCCGAACTTGTCGTACCGGCGGCGGTAGATCGTCCCGAGGACGAACACCGCGATGGACAGGTACGGCACGATCACCCACAACAGGACGTTCACCGGACACCTCCTGGGACCGGGTACGGGACCAGGCCGACCAGCTCGGCCGGTGGGCCGCCGGCCGCGAGCCGCGCGGCGGCGGCGAGTGCCGCACGATCGGTGGGCGGTAGCAACCGGCCTACCGCCTGGATCGCCGGGAGCCACGCCGAATTCTCCTTGGCCAGCGCGGCGTGCAGCAGGTCGATGCCGACCCGGTGCTCGCGCAGCAGTCGCCAACCGGGTTCGCCACCGATCGCGGCCAGCTCGAGGACCGCCGGCAGGTAGTCGGGCAGCTCGCCGCCGTCGATGACCAGCCCGGCCGCGCGGTACGCCGCGCCGAACGCGACGAGCGCGGCACCGCGGGCTCGGGTATCGCCGTGCGGATAGTAGCTCAGGTAGAGGGAGAACCTGCGCCGGAAGTCGAACGTGTCCACATAGGACGCCGTGAGCGTGGCCGGTGACGTACCCGCGTAGTGCTCGGCGACGGACGCCAGCGGGGTGCGCAGCGGGTCCGGCAGCTCCGCGATCGCCGCGCGCAGCGTGGGCAAGGTGGCCAGCACATCCGGGTCGGGGTAGCGAAGGAGTACGGCGGCGGCCCGGGCGGCCACGGCCCGGTGTGCGACGGTCATGGCTGGCGCTCCTGCGGGCCGGTCGGGCGGGGCGGGAACAGCCCGGCCGGGCGGCCCTTGCCATCCCAGTTGAGCAGGTTGACCCTGGTCAGCGCCGGGTCCGGCTCGGCCATCGCGTCGGCGGTCTGCCGGTCGGCAAGGGCGTGGAAGGTCTCCACCGCGATCGGCGACACGCTGCCGGACGCCTCGCCGAATGGGCCACTCATGCCGGGTCCGCCTTCGTAGTCCAGCGAGCAGCCCGTGGCCAACTCCTCCAGGCCCGCCGCGGTCTCCGCGTGCGCGGCGGGGATGACGTACCGGTCGTCGTACTTGGCGATGGCCAGCAACCGGTACATCGCCTCGATCTCGGTACCGGTCATGCCGACCGCGGCGGCGATGGACTCGTCAGGCTCCTCGCCGAGGTTGATCCGCCGCTGGTACGCCCGCATCGCGGCCAGCCGGCGCAGGATCGCGCTGACCGGCGCGGGATCGCCGGCGGTGAACAGCGCGGCAAGGTACTCCACCGGGATGCGCAACGCGTCGACCGCACCGAACAGGTTGCCCGCGTCCTCGCCGTCATGTCCGGTATCCCGCAGCACGTCGACCACCGGGGATAGCGGCGGGATGTACCAGACCATCGGCATCGTCCGGTACTCCGGATGCAGCGGCAGGGCCACCTCGTACCGCATGATCAGGTCCCAGACCGGCGAGCGCTGCGCCGCGTCGATCCAGTCCTCGGCGATGCCGGCGGCGCGTGCGGCCGCGATGACCGGCGGGTGGTTGGGGTCCAGGAAGACCGAGCGCTGCGCGGCGTACAGGTCCGTCGGCGACTCGACGGCGGCGGCCCGGCCGACCGCATCCGCGTCGTAGAGCATCAGCCCGATGTAACGTAGCCGCCCGACGCAGGTCTCCGAACACACCGTCGGTATGCCGATTTCCACCCTCGGGAAGCAGAACGTGCACTTCTCCGCCTTGCCGGTGCGGTGGTTGAAGTACACCTTCTTGTACGGGCAGCCGGTCACGCACATCCGCCAGCCGCGGCAGCGATCCTGGTCGACCAGCACGATGCCGTCCTCGGTCCGCTTGTAGATCGCACCGGACGGGCAGGACGCCGCGCAGGACGGGTTCAGGCAGTGCTCGCAGATGCGCGGCAGGAAGAACATGAACGCCTTGGCGTACTCCTGGCGGACCCGGTCGGAGACCTGCGCCAGGATCGGGTCGGCGGCGACCAGCTCGTTGCCGCCGGCCAGCGAGTCATCCCAGTTCGCGCTCCAGGAAATCTTCGTCGGCTTACCTGTGATCAGCGAACGCGGGCGGGCCACCGGGGTGTGCTCGCCGGCCGGCGCGGTCAGCAGGTGCTCGTAGTCGTACGTCCACGGCTCGTAGTAGTCCTCAATGGACGGTAGCTTCGGGTTGGCGAAGATGGTCAGCAGCTTCTTGACCCGCCCGCCGGCCCTGGGCTTGAGCCTGCCCCGCCTGGTCCGAACCCAGCCGCCCTGCCAACGCTCCTGGTTCTCGTACGTCCGCGGGTATCCCTGGCCGGGCCGGGTCTCCACGTTGTTGAACCACACGTACTCCACCCCGGACCGGTTGGTCCAGGCCTGCTTGCAGGTCACCGAGCAGGTGTGGCAGCCGATGCACTTGTCGAGGTTCATCACCATCGCCAGCTGGGCCATCACGCGCATCAGTACTCGACCTCCTGGCTGCGCCGGCGGATCACGGTGACCTCGTCGCGCTGGTTGCCGGTCGGACCCAGGTAGTTGAAGGCGAAGCTCAGCTGGGCGTACCCGCCGATCAGATGGGTCGGCTTGATGAGCAACCGGGTCAGCGAGTTGTGGATGCCGCCCCGGCGGCCGGATGCCTGCGCCTTCGGTACGTCCACCACCCGCTCCTGGGCGTGGTACATGTACACGGTTCCCTCCGGCATCTTGTGCGACAGGATCGCTCGGGCCACCACGACCCCGTTGCGGTTGACGGCTTCGATCCAGTCGTTGTCGCGTACGCCGATGCGCGCCGCGTCGGCCTCGCTCATCCAGATCGTCGGCCCGCCCCGGGACAGCGTCAGCATCAGCAGGTTGTCCTGGTACTCGGAGTGGATGGACCACTTCGAGTGCGGCGTGAGGTACCGCACGGTGAGCTCCATCTCGCCATTGGAACCGAGCCGCGGCTCACCGAAGAGCTGGTGCATGTCCAGCGGCGGGCGGTAGACCGGCAGCGCCTCACCCAGCTCGTGCATCCAGTCGTGGTCGAGGAAGAAATGCTGGCGTCCGGTAAGCGTGTGCCACGGCTTGTGCCGCTCGACGTTGATGGTGAATGGTGAGTAGCGCCGCTCGCCGGTCTCACGGGGGGTAGGCCCGGAGGGCAGGAGGGCGGGAGAATGAGTGCCCGACCATTCCGGGCTGGTCAACACGGGTACCGGCCCGGCCTGCGTGTCGGCGAACGTGATCCGCCGGCCGGCCGCCTCGCTGGCGAGGTCGGCCAGCCGGGTGCCGGTACGCCGCTCCAGCACCTCGAAACCGTGTAGCGCGAGCCGCCCGTTGGTGGTACCGGACAGCGCCAGGATCGCCTCGCACGCGTGCA